>CANQSC010000052.1 GCA_947626445.1 uncultured Bacilli bacterium | reverse complement strand
CCTGATTCATCAATTACCTCATATTTTACACCATTTTTTAAATTTTGAACATACTCTCTTTTATAATTATTCCATTCTTCTTCACTGACCGCAATAAACTTCACATCATCATCTAACAAAGTTGATAACTTGCTTTCAATTCTTTCTAAATTGTGATTAAGCAAATCCGCACTACTAGAAAGAGAAGTCGTTAATATTGCAACTTGTTTTCCTGCTGCAATAATTTTAGCATCTATTAATAACGATTCCAAATCACCAAATTCTTTAAAGTTCATAGTTTGATATTTTTTTTGATAAGCATTTAAAACATCTTTTTGAGCAGTTGCAAAACAATTATTAATTCTAATATTTTTCAATTCTTCTAAATATTCACTTAATTCTTCATTATAAGTTGATAAGTCATCTTCAACAACTGATTCCTCTTTAACTTCATTTATTACTTCTTGCTTGACTATTTTTGATGGTTCTTCTACTATTTTTTCTTCTTTTATTTCTTTATTATCAGCTTTAACCACTGGTTTAACATAATTTAATAAAATAACTTGAATTAGTAAATATGGATTTATGTGAATACTAATTTTATTAAAACAATCATTTAAATCCATAATTAAATTTTTAATTTCCTCATAAGTTAAATTTGTTTTTAAATTGGTTTGTTTAATTAAAATAGCTTTATTTATTAATTCTTTCACTAATTTTTTAATAAAAACTTTATAATCACTAGAACTATTTTCTAATTCTTTCATCGCCAATATAATTTTATCAGCATCATTATTTTCAATGTCCTCAATGATATTTTTAATAAACAATGAAGATATTGAACCATAGTTCATTAATATCTTATCAATTGTTATTTCTTCGTTTTCTGATGATAATTGGTCTAATAAAGATAAAGCATCTCTTAAACCACCTTCCGATAAATAAGCAATTTCATCTAAAGCATCAGGTGTTATCTTAATATTTTCTTCTTTACAAATTTTAGAAAGTTGTTCCTTAATTGTATTTAGTTCAATTTTTTTAAAATTAAAACGTTGGCATCTCGATAAAATAGTAATTGGTACACTTTCTACATTCGTAGTTGCCATTATAAAAATGGCATGAGCTGGCGGTTCTTCTAATGTTAATAACAATGCATTAAAAGCACTTTGGGTCATCATATGAACTTCATCGATTATATATATTTTATATTTACTTGAAGTAGGCGCAATTTTAACATTATTTATCAACTCTCTTATGTCATCAACACCATTATTAGAGGCCGCATCAATCTCAATAATATCTGAACTATGAGAAAAATTTAAACATGAATTACACTTACCACAAGCTTCACCATTTATTCGATTCTCACAATTAATTGTCTTTGCAAAAACCTTAGCAGTACTAGTTTTACCAGTTCCCCTAGGTCCTGTAAATAAATAAGCATGCGAAATTTTATCATTAACAATGGCATTCTTTAACATTGTAATAGTATATTCTTGACCAACGATATTTTCAAAGTTTGTTGGACGATATTTACGATAAAGTACTTTATAATCCATGATTTCACGTTCCTTCAATACCATTATAACATAAACTATCGCTTGTTTTTAAAAAAATTAGCCAACATATTAGAATACATTTGTTCGTGTCTATCTTCCAGCTTTGTCACTACTGTTTTATTATATTCTTTTTTATAATCTAACTTATCTAATAAATAATATACATGCTTAATTCTAGCCTGCTTAATAACTTCTAAACACATTGAACAAGGTTTTAAAGTAACATATAAATCACAATCACTTAAATTCCATCTACCTAATTTTTTTGATGCAGTGATTATGGCATTAATCTCCGCATGACCTAAAATATTATTGTTTTTTTCTCTAGAATTATGACCACGCGAAATAATTTTTTCATTGTTTATAACTACTGCACCAATTGGAATCTCATCTTCATTAAAGGCTTTACCTGCTTCATCTAAAATAATATCTATAAATTCATCCATCCAAAATTCACCTCATAAAAAAATGTGCACACAAACAGGGACTGATGTGGCTGCTATCTTCCGATTCTGACCAGATTACAGTATTTTTGTTGCACAAATAGATTATAGCAAAAAAAAATCTAAAAGTAAACTCTATGTTTCACGTGAAACATTAGATAAAAAAATTTGCAAATTTAAAATTAAACTTTTTTTCATAGTTATAGCTTTTATTTTAAAAAATAGTTGAACGTTTCTAAAATTTTTTTTAAATAAAAAAATTGTATTGTTTACTAATAGTAAATACATAGTTATCCACACAATGTTTCACGTGAAAACATTGTTTTTTTAAAATTTAAATTTTTCTTATGAACTTAAAAAATATAGAACTGACAAAATTTTATGAAATATAAAAATTTATTGATACTTTATCTCTTTAATGCTAGATTTTATCAGC
Organism: uncultured Bacilli bacterium; assembly: GCA_947626445.1. Taxonomy (GTDB): domain Bacteria; phylum Bacillota_I; class Bacilli_A; order RF39; family UBA660; genus Ventrenecus. The sequence continues at coordinate 5,758 of CANQSC010000052.1, read as the reverse complement.
AAAATTAAAGAATTGATAAAAATTGATAAAACTAAGAAACTAAAAAAATTAATTTTAAAAACTACTATTTTTTAAAATTGTAATCAGAACATCAACTAATTTAATTGAAAGTTTTAAAATTCAAATTTAAAAATATTTTTTACACCAAAAATTATTAAATTTTATAAATTATTAATTTTAAAATTTTTTCTACAAAATTATAAAAATTAACTTTATAAAATTTAAATAAATGTTTCACGTGAAACATTGTCAAAAAAAATGAAGATATTATTCTTCGTTTATATCTTCATTTTCTTCTTCAACTTCTTCTTTACTGTAATGTTCTACAATACTAATTGTCGAAACAGTTTGATGTTCTTTTAAATTGATTAAACGAACACCTTGAGTAACTCTACCTAAAGTAGAAATTTGTTCTATTGGTAACCTAATTGTCATACCAGTATTAGTTATAATTACTACATCAGAATTTTCAGTTACAAGTTTGAATGAAGCAATTGGTCCATTCTTCTCAGTAATATTTAAAGCTTTAACACCTTTGCTTCCTCTACTAGTTGTTCGATATTCACAAACATTTGTTTGCTTGCCGTATCCCTTCTCAGTAACAATTAATATCTTATCATCATCAGTAGCTATTTCAGCTCCAATACAATTAAATTTACCATCTTCTAAGTTAATTCCTCGAACTCCACTAGCTGTTCTTCCCATCACACGAATTTGACTTTCATTAAACTTAACCATACGACCAGAATTAGAACCTAATAACACTAAATCATTTCCAGAAGTCTTTCTAACACTAATAAGTTCATCATTTTCTTTCAATGAAATACAAATCTTACCATTAGTTCGTATTGAATCAAATTCACTAATATTAGTTTTCTTGACAATACCTTTCTTAGTAACAAACATCAAATATTTACTTTCTTCCTCTTTACTTATCGTTACTAAAGAATTAATTGACTCATCTTTATCAATTTGAATTAAGTTGATAACTGGTAAGCCCTTAGATTGCCTACTAAATTCAGGTATCTCATAACCTTTTAATCTGTACACTTTACCTTTATTAGTAAAGAATAATACATAATCATGAGTTGATAAGTTGATTAAATGTTCAACAAAATCATCTTCATTTGTTCCCATTCCTTTAACGCCAACACCACCACGATTTTGTGATTTAAAGGTATCAACAACCGTTCTCTTAATATATCCTTTATTTGTCAACGCAATCATGACGTTTTCCTCAGGAATTAATGATTCATCTTCAATAAATTCAATCGCAGTCATATCAATATTAGTTCGTCTTTCATCAGCATATTTTTTCTTTATTTCAAGTAATTCCTCACGAATAATAGCTAAAACTTTTTCTTCACTAGCTAAGATAGCTCTTAAACGGTCAATTTCTTTTAATAAATCAGCTAATTCATTTTCAATTTTTTCTCGTTCAAGACCAGTTAATCTTCTAAGACGCATTTCAAGTATTGCCTCAGCTTGAATATCATCCAAAGCAAATCTCGAAATCAAGGTTTCCTTAGCAATTACATCAGTTTCACTATTTCTAATAATGTTGATAACTTCATCAATATGATCTAAAGCAATCTTAAATCCCTCTAAAATATGAACCCGGTCTTCAGCCTTTTTTAAATCAAATTGAGTTCTTCGAATAATTATTTCCTTTTGATAATCAATATATTTGCTTATAATATCCTTTAAAGGTAAAACAACCGGCTTTTGATGGTCAAGCATCAAGAAATTAATTCCATATGTTGTTTGTAACTGAGTATGCTTATATAAATTGTTTAAAACAACATTAGCATTGGCTTCTCTTTTTAAGTAAATAACTACCCTAACAGGATTTTCCAAATTAGATTCTTCATGTAAATCAGAAATACCATCAATAATCTTATCTCTAACCAATTGTCCAATTCTAGCTTGAAACTCTGCTTTATTAACTTGATAAGGTAACTCGGTAACTATAATTCGTGATTTACCATTGTTTTCTTCAATTTCAACTTTACCACGAATTGTTATGGTTCCTCTACCCGTTTCATAAGCTTTCTTAATCCCCGAATTACCTAAAATAGTAGCTCCCGTTGGAAAATCAGGACCTTTAATATGTTCCATCAAACCAAGAGTATCAATTTCAGGATTATCAATGTAAGCAACACATCCATCAATAACTTCCCCTAAATTATGTGGTGGAATATTTGTAGCCATTCCAACCGCAATACCCATCGTACCATTAACCAAAATATTTGGAAATCTACTAGGCAAAATCACAGGCTCTTGCTCAGTCTCATCAAAGTTAGGAGCAAAATCAACGGTATTTTTATTAATATCCCTAACCATTTCCAAAGAAAGTTTAGAAAGTCTGGCCTCTGTGTAACGCATTGCAGCAGCACCATCACCATCTAAGTTACCAAAGTTTCCATGGCCATCAACTAACATATGTCTAAAACTAAATGGCTGAGCCATTCTAACCATTGCTTCATAAATTGAAGAGTCACCATGAGGATGATATTTACCCATAACATCCCCGACAATTCTAGCACTCTTACGATGTGGTTTATCAGGCGTATAACCAGAATCATACATTGAATATAAAATCCGACGATGAACAGGTTTCAAACCATCTCTTAAATCAGGCAAAGCACGTGCTACAATAACACTCATCGAATAATTTAAAAAACTATCTTTTACTTCCTTAACAATATTATTTTCAATAATCTTATCCATAAAAACTAACCTCCCCAACTAAGCATCTATATTTGAAGCAAATTGACCATATTGTTCAATATATTCCTTACGAGGCAAAACTTCATCACCCATTAAATCAGAGAAAACTTTATCAGCAGCCATCGCATCATCAACAGTAATTCGCTTTAAAACACGATTTTCAATATGCATTGTTGTTTCTCTTAAGTCAATCGCATCCATTTCGCCTAAACCTTTAAATCTTTGGACTAAAGGCTTAGCACTTGTAGGTAAAGTAGCTCGATATTCAGCCAATTCCTCATCTGATTGAACATACTTAATCGTTTTACCATAAACAACCTTATATAAAGGAGGTTGAGCAGCATACACATGACCAGTCTCCACAATTGGTCTAAAGAAACGATAAAATAAAGTCAATAGCAAAATTCGAATATGGTCACCATCAACGTCGGCATCGGTCATAATTATAATCTTATTATAACGCAACTTATCTAAATCAAATTCATCACCAATACCCGTACCAAAAGCCGTAATAATCGTTCTAATCTCCTCATTACCTAAAGCTCGGTCTAATCTAGCCTTCTCAACATTTAAAATCTTACCACGTAAAGGTAATATAGCTTGCGTTTTAGGAATACGAGCATCCTTAGCAGAACCACCTGCACTATCACCCTCGACTAAAAAGATTTCTGAAATACTAGCATCTTTACTAGTACAATCAGCTAACTTACCAATTGTATTAAATCCATCCAAAGCCGTCTTTCTTCTAGTTAACTCTCGAGCCTTTTTAGCAGCAATACGAGCCCTAGAAGCCGTCATACATTTATCAACTATCGCCTTCGCAGCATCAGGATTTTCCATTAAAAATCGTTCAAAACCATTAGCAAAAATATCATTAGCAATCTTTTTAACCTCGCTATTACCTAACTTAGTCTTAGTTTGCCCTTCAAATTGGGGATTAGGATGCTTGCAAGAAATAATCATTGCAATACCTTCACGTACATCCTCACCAGTTAAACTATCATCATTATCTTTTAATAACTTCGCATTTTTAGCATAATTGTTAATAACTCTCGTTAAGGCTTGTTTAACACCCTCTTCATGAGTCCCTCCCTCAGGGGTATGAATGTTATTAGCAAAAGAATAAATTGATGGATTATAAGAATCATTGTATTGCATCGCAATTTCAACCGCAATATCATCTTCTCTACCCTCAACATATACTACATCGTCAAATAATACTTGCTTATTTTTATTAAGCATTTGAACATACTCAATAATCCCACCATTATAATGGAATATCGCCTTTTTCTCATCTTCCCGTTGGTCAATTAAAGTAATTCTCACACCCTTATTCAAAAATGCCATTTCTTGTAATCTTTTATACAAAATATCCCAATTATATACAGTTGTTTCAAACATTGTTGGGTCCGCATGAAAACTAACAGTTGTCCCAGTTCTATCCACACTACATTCATCAACAACCTTCAAAGGTTCAACCGGTTTTCCACCATTTTCAAATCTTTGATAAAAAACCTTACCTTCTCTATAAACTCTAACTTCAAGCCAATCAGATAAAGCATTAACAACGGAAGCACCAACACCATGAAGACCACCAGAAACCTTGTAGCCACCGCCACCAAACTTTCCACCAGCATGCAATACGGTAAAAATAGTTTCAATCGTTGATAAACCCGTCTTAGCATTCGTACCAGTAGGCATTCCCCTACCATCATCTTTAACCGTAATAACATTACCTTTACCAATTTCAACTTCAATATCATCACAGTATCCAGCCAAAGCCTCATCAACCGCATTATCAACAATTTCCCATACTAAATGGTGTAATCCAGCTTCATTAGTATTACCAATATACATTCCTGGTCTTTTTCTAACTGCCTCCAAGCCTTCTAAAACTTGAATATCATTATCATTATAATGAGCCTTATTCTCTTCTTTCATGTTTACTCTCCTTTACCACTTGTCCATCTTTTATTTCAAAACTCTTGTACTCCTCCAACCCAAATTTTTCCAAAACATCCAAGTCAGTCGTCGTAATAAAAGTTTGAACATCACTCTTCAAAATCTTAAAAATATTTTCAATCTTTTCCCTATCCAATTCACTAAACAAATCATCTAAAATCAAAATAGGAAAATAACCCAAAATCTCCTTTAATAATTCTAATTCACTCAACTTATACGCAATAATAGCATTCTTTTGTTGTCCTTCACTTCCATAATCCCTCAAATCCTCATCATTAAGGAAAAAATGCAAATCATCAGTATGAATTCCCAAATTAGTCTTGCCAAACATTAAATCTTTCTTTAATAAATGTTGATAACTTTTTAATAATGTCTCTTTACTCATCCCATCATAATCAGACTTATACCCAATCTTTAAACCAGATAGACCAGTAATATCCCGATAAAAATCGCCCAAAGTCTCATTAATCTTCAAAATAAATTGCTCTCTTTCCTCATAAATCTTAATTCCATAACCAATCAATTTCTCAGTCAAAATATTTAAATATTCAAACGATTGATTCGAATTAACAATTAACTTCTTCAAATAAGCATTTCGTTGTTTCAACAATTTATTATAATTACTTAAGTTTTTTAAATATTCCAAACTATATTGTGAAATGGAAATGTTAAGTTGTTTTCTTCGGGTACTTGGAGTATCTTTTAAAAACTTCAAATCATCAGGGCTAAACAACACAATCGGTATCTTTGTAATATAATCACTTAACCTAACAATCTTATTTTTGTTTATCTTAACCTTCTTACCATCTTTTTCCAAATAAATCCGATAATTAGTTGGATAAACTTCATCATTATTTACAATCTCACCTTCAATTTTCCCTAAAGTCCCACCACTTTGAATTAGAACTTTTTCATTCACATTTCTAAAACTTCTCGTAACGGCAAGCACATAAATAGCCTCAACTAAATTAGTCTTTCCTGAACCATTTTTTCCATAAATAATATTTATTTTAGGATGAAATTTAATTTCTAAATGTTCATAATTACGAAAATGAAGTAACTTCAA
>CANQSC010000051.1 GCA_947626445.1 uncultured Bacilli bacterium | reverse complement strand
TTAGGTTTATTATAAACTTCTTTAAGTATTCTTATAATTTCCCAACCTAAGCTAGACCTAGTTGCACTATACATATCAAATCCCTTCATTCTTCCAGAACAAGAAATATCTTGACATGGAAAACCACCAATCCATAAATCGCAATATGGTAACTCTTTACCATTAATTTTTTTAATATCTCCTAAATTTAAATTTTCACTAATATTGTGAACAGCACAATAACTTTTTACAGCATTTTTATTTATTTCCGAAAAAAATTCTAAAGAATAATTATTTATATACCCATTATTTTTTAATCTTTCTAACGCCTTTTCAGGACTTCCTATTCCACTAAAAAATGTACCAACTTTTAATATTTTATCTGTCATTTTAACAATCCCCCTTCATTTTTTATGACATCAAAAAAAGACCTTCACTTGAAGATCTTTAAGTAAATATACAAATTTTTAAACAATAATAAACTAAATAATACATTTTCTTAAGTAATTGGAAATAGTAAAATCGTTTAAAACCCTAGTATTATAAGGCAATTTATACTTTGGGTATATACTTTGTTCTCCCCCCCCTAAGTCAATAAGAATTTGAAAAAAATTGCAATTTCTTGCAAATTTTATTCTTCTTCTTGATCTTCTTTTTCTTCTTTATTATCAACTAATTTTCCATTTTTAACAACTTGATCAATTTCTTCTTTAGTAATCGTTTCTTTTTCAATTAAAGTATTAGCTAATTGCATAACTAATTTTTTATTTTCTTTTAAAATCTTTTTAGCATTTTCATAACATTCATTAATTATTTTTCTTGATGCTTGATCAATTTCTAAAGCAACTTGGTCAGAATAGTTTTTAGTCTTATTGTAATCTCTTCCTAAGAAAACATTTTCACTAGATGATTCATAACGCATAGGTCCTAAATCAGACATACCATATTCAGTTACCATGCTTCTAGCAAGTTCAGTTGCTCTTTTAAAGTCATCACTAGCTCCAGTTGTAATATCATCTAAGAATAATTCTTCACTAGCTCGTCCAGCTAAAGTACTAGTTATCATCGCAATCATTTCACGTCTTGTATAACGAGTAATATTGTCTTCCTTTGGTGTATACGCTGTATATCCACCAGCCATACCACGAGGGATAATTGTAATCTTTTGAACTTCCATGGCATCTTTTAATTTTAAGCCAATAACCGCATGACCAGATTCATGAACAGCAGTTAACCACTTAACATTGTCACTTACTTTTCGAGAAACCTTAGCAGGTCCCATTAATACTCGGTCTGTAGCTTCATCAATATCTTTAATTGTAATATTATCTTGATTTTTTCTAACTGCTAATAAAGCTGCTTCATTTAGTAAGTTCTCCAAATCAGCTCCACTAAAACCAGAAGTTCTTCTACTAATACTTTTTAAATCAACATCACTAGCTAAGATTTTATCTCTAGCATGAACCTTTAATATAGCTTCACGTTCTTCAGTATCAGGTAAGCTAACTGTTACTTGTCTATCAAATCTTCCTGGACGAAGTAAAGCCGGATCTAAAACATCAGGTCTATTTGTAGCGGCAATAATGATGATACCTTCATTAGCTCCAAAACCATCCATCTCAGTTAATAATTGGTTAAGAGTTTGTTCACGTTCATCATGCCCTCCCCCAATACCAGAACCTCTTTGGCGCCCAACTGCATCAATTTCATCAATAAAGATTAAACATGGCGCATTTCTTTTAGCTTCTTTAAACATATCACGAACTCTTGATGCCCCAACACCAACAAATAATTCTACAAAATCAGAACCACTTATAAAATAAAATGGGACATTAGCTTCTCCAGCAACAGCTTTAGCAAGTAAAGTTTTACCTGTTCCGGGAGGCCCAACTAAAAGGACACCTTTAGGAATTCTTGCGCCCAGTTTTTGAAATTTCTTAGGGCTTTTTAAGAAATCAATTAACTCTGCAACTTCTTCTTTTTCTTCTTTTAAACCAGCTACATCACTAAATCTTACTTTACCACCATTTTCACTTAACTTAGCTCTACTCTTACCAAAATCCATAGATCCTTTATTAGTATTAGCCATCTTAACAAAGATAAAGTAAGTAGCTCCAACTAAAATAACTAAAGGTAAAATATTAATAATTATATATACCCAAGATACTTTACCCGGATCAGCATTAGTTTCATATACTTTTAAATTATTAGCTTCAGCATATTTAACTATACTATTTAATTCAGCATCTACTACTTTAGCTTTAAACTTTTCATTTTCATTATAACTAGATAATTTACCTTCAACATAATATATACTTTCTTCAGCACTAGGAGTAATAGCTATTTCAGTAACATTTTTATTAGATATTTCGGTCATTAATTCTCCAGTTGTTATTTCTTTAGTTATTGTTCTTCCCATATTTAAAACATTTAATATTACAAATATAACTAATATTAAAATTAAATATGGAAATAAATTTTTAATTGTATTTGTATTATTTGTTTTCTTCATCTTTTAATTCCTTTCTTTCGTATTCATATATTATATCACACTTTTCATATTTGTCTAAATCATATTTAGATTTTTTTATTCCTAATATCCACAATACTTTACCATCACTATCAACCATAATTGGAATCTCATCTTTTTTACTTGGCAAAACATGTTCATCTATCATTATATCTTTAACTTTTTTACTTCCCTTTAAATTCTTTACTTCCATTTTCATACCCGGTAATCTATTAGTAATATATAATGGTAATTTAATATCTTTACTATTTAAATGAATCTCATAATTACTTTTCTTACCAAAACTTTCTTTTCTAATTAATATGCCATCTTCTAATTTAACATAATCTTCGCATAATATTCTAAAATTATTTTTATTTTTTTTCTTAATAATTCTAAATCTATTTTTATTAACTTCAATTAAATAATCTATTGGTAATTCTAAATAATTTTTCTTTCTTTTTTTAAGAAAATTAATTATATTATCATAATTTTGATAATTTAATTTATTAACGTCACTACCATAAATAAATCTAAATAATCTTTTTAAATATTCTTTTTTTAAATATTCATCTAAATTATTAAATTTTTCTAAATCAATAAATTCATCTTTTTTTAATTCTTTATCTATTATATCCAACTCATTATTTAAGTATTCCACTAAATCATTTAATTCTTTACTAAATTTAAAAAACTTCTTATCTACATTATTTACTTCTTCTTTTAAAAGCGGCACAACATTTTTTCTAATTCTATTTCTTAAATGATTTTCTTCATAATTAGTATAATCTATTTTATATGGTATATCTATTTTTTTTAATATTTCTTCTTTACTTAAATTTAATAATGGCCTTTTAAAAATAATCCCCTTAATTTTTTGAATACTTTTAATTCCTACTATACTATCTAAGGTACTTCCTCTAATAATTTTCATTAAGATTGTTTCTATTAAATCATCAGCATGATGGGCTGTTACAACATAATCATAATGATATTTTAAAATTAATGATTTAAAAAATTCTATTCTAATTTGTCTAGCTTCTTCTTCCGTAAAATGACCTTTAGAATATTTATTTATTTTATATACTTCACATTTAATATTATTTTTTAAACAAAATTCTTTAACAAATTTTTCTTCTTCATCACATTCTTTTCTAGTTTCGTGATTCACATGAGCCACAATTAAAGAAAGAGATTTTTCTTCTTTCTCTTTGATTAATTCATTTAGTAAATACATAGAATCAGGTCCACCAGAAGTTGCTACAACAATTTTATCATTTTTATTAATTAAATCTAACATGAGCATAAACTCCTTTGAAAACAATCTTATTTTAACAAGGATTATTATCCAATTCAAGCAAAAAAACTTAACTAATGTTAAGCTTCTAAAACAAAAGGATTATCTATAGTTCCATTACCATTTATTATTTTGACATTTGATTTTAAATAAACTACAGGATTTATAGTACTTCCACGGCTTAATCTGTCAGGAACTAAGCTACCATTTTGTAAAATTCTAAATGTACCCTCAGCTTGAGTTGGTCCTGTAATTGGAGTAATTGTCCACTGATCATGATTATTATGAAGCCAATTGGATACTATGCAATTACCAATGTTATATAAATACATACTTTTAGAAATACAATTTGTTCTTACATTATCTCCCACAGCATAACCAAAATCACTTGGATACATTAATCCTACATATCCATCCCACGTTGTAGTTCTTGGAACTTCATCATTACACGCTGGAGATCCGTTACCTTCACATTGAGATTTACCATGGTATTGACTTCTTTCAGCAGCATAAGATCCACTTGCTGTCCATTCGATATCATTTCTGGTCGCAAAAGAACCAGTATTCCATCTTATTTTAGATAGATTATTTTTTGCAGTATCACTTATTCCTTCGCTGGTAAAATCACAAGGGATATAAGCATTATTATCATTATTATAGCAATTACCTTTAGTATTACTCCAATATAAACTATTATTAACAGTTATTAATTGTTCATCACTATCGATATCTTGATTCTCATCATATCCTGGATTTAATAACTTCATTATACGAGCTTGACTCCATTCATTTACTCCATTCCCATTATTTATTGCTTTTTGTGATCCATCCCAACTATATGTTCCTATACTGTCTGCTCTTATTACTTTTAAGTGATTACCTATGGTTGTAGTTTTTTCTTCATCATTACTTACTTCGGTTATATTATTCATGACTCCTATTATTCGCCAAGGTATTACTTTTCCATCACTTGTCCTGTCTCCAATATCGATATAGTTATTTGGATCACTTCCTATATATCTTAAATTATTGTCTAACACTCCACTTGCACTTGCATTATCATATGCTAAGTTTATTGTATCTAAATAAGCATTTTCTTTAATACAAGTTACAGCATCTTTACCACTTTGGCCACAGTTTGCTACTTCACTACCAAATACTTCACCTATTTCATTACTTTCTGTTGCCGCACTTATTACATTTATACTTGCTTCAAATGTTTGTCCTTCTACTTCATTTCCGGCTATCTCATCTATCCATAAATATAAATTATAAGTTACTTCTTCTCCATTACTTACTTCTCCATCTACTTTTGTTCCTCCTGTTAGTACTCCTGTATCTAATATGTATGATGTTCCTAAATTTTCTACTCTTAAATTTTCTAAATCATTATTTATTCTACTTAATTTACTTCCTACAGTCGGTTTTTCTTCACTACTTTTATATAAAGCATATTTTATTTTACTTGTATCTAAAGTATTAGTGCTTAATGTATTTAATGTTAAAACATAACTATTATTTATCGTACAAGTATTAGTTATCGTAAATGTATAAGGATCACTACTTAAGCCTAAACTATCACTCATTGGATATGTATTATTTAAATTGATACTTTCACTTTGTTCACTAAAACCTATACTAAAACATCCTACTTCTATTTCATTTTCTTTAGTTTGTTCTTTTTCTACTATCCATAATGCATATGATTGGGTTATATATAAACAACCTATTAACATTAACCCTATTAATAATAATGATAATTTATATCTTATTTTCATATTACCAATTCCTTATTCTATTTCAAATTATATAATATTTTCTTTAAAAAGAAAAGTTTTCTCTTTCTACATCACGTTTTTTAATTGTTTCTCTTTTATCATATAATTTTTTACCCTTACATACTCCAATTAATAATTTTAAATGCCTATTTTTAAAGTATGCTTTTAATGGAATTATACTAATACCTTCCATTTCTTTTATTTCTTTTAGTTTTTTAATTTCTTTTTTATGTAATAATAATTTTCTACTTCTTCGCTCATCATGATTAAAACTATTAGCTTCTTCATATTTAGCAATATAAATATTTAAAGCATAGGCTTCATTATCTTTAAAAATAACATAACTATCTTTTAAATCTATAGAACCATTTCTAACACTTTTAATTTCACTACCAACTAATGATATACCTACTTCTATTTCTTTTAAAATAGTATAATCAAAATAAGCTTTTTTATTTTTAACTTCCATTTAATCACGATCCTCTACTAATTCAAAATCAATCATTGCTGTAGCTTTAGAACTACTTACACATTTAACATGTACTTTATCTCCTAAACGATAAGTTTTCTTAGTACTTTTACCTACAAGCGATAATAATTCAGAAACATAATTATAATAATCCCCTTTTAAACTACTAATATGGACTAAGCCTTCAATTAAATTAGGTAATTCAACAAAGAACCCAAAATTAGTTACCCCACTTATTATACCATCAAATTCTTCACCAATATGAGCTTCCATATATTCAGCCATCTTCATATCCATTACATCTCGCTCAGCATTCTGTGCATTCACTTCTTTTTCACTTGAATGTTCAGCAATAGTAACTAAACTACTTTCTAAATAATTAATGGTACTCATCGAAAAATCTTTTTCAATTAAATATTTTTTTAATAAACGATGAACAGTTAAATCCGGAAATCTTCTAATTGGACTAGTAAAATGGGTATAATTTTTACTAGCTAAACCAAAATGGCCAATATTTTCTTTTTGATAAACAGCTTTTTTCATACTTCGAAGTAACAATGATGATAAAAGTTCAAATTCTGGTTTATCTTTTAATTCTAATAATACTTTTTGCATAGTTTTAGGACTCATATCAACAATTCTTGTTTTTAAATGATATCCTAATAATTTAACCATATTAACAAAATCATCAATTTTTTCACTATTAGGTTCTCCATGAACCCGATATATAAATGGTAAATCCATATTACTTATATGAGTAGCAACAGTTTCATTCGCAGCAATCATAAAGTCTTCAATTAACTTTTCGCCATCTTCTCTTATAACTTTAACAATATCAATAGGTACACCTTTATCATCCACAACAACTTCCGCTTCATCTAATTCAAAATCAATATAGCCACGACCAATTTTTTCTTTACGAAGGATATGCGCTAGTTCATTCATCTTTTTTAAAGTATCAACAAAAGGAGCATATTCTTCATCATATTTATCTCGCATTAAAATATCATTTACTTTAGAATAAGTCATTTTCTTAGCACTTTTAATATAACTTGGAAAAATATCATAACTAACAATTTTTCCTAACTTATCAATTTTCATTACACAAGACATTGTAAGTCTTACAACACCTTCATTTAAAGAACATATTCCATTAGATATTTGATGAGGAAGCATTGGAATAACTGTATCGGCTAAATAATTAGAAGTTGCTCTTTCAAAAGCAGTATCTCCTAAAGCAGTATTTTCTTTAACATAGTTTGATACATCAGCAATATGAACTCCTAATTCATATAAATCATCAACCATCTTTAAACTAATTGCATCATCAATATCTTTAGTATGATCTCCATCTATAGTAAAAATTAATTCTTTAGTTAAATCAGTTCTTCCAACTAAATCACTTTCACTTACTTCACTTGGAATACTTTTTAATTCTTCTTCTACTTCACTACTAAATTCATTTTCAATATTATACTTATACGCAATAGATAAAATATCAATACCAGGATCATCTTTATGACCAATTACTTTTTTAACTTTTCCTAAAAACTTATTCTTTCCTAATTCTTTAACTAATTCAATAACAACTTTAGACCCAACAACACAAGGTTTTAAAGATTCTTCATCTATTACTAAATTAAGTTTAAGTTTATCATCATCTAATATTACACTTAACCCATTACCACTTTTAACAACTTCCCCAACAAGATTTTTAGATTCTCTTTTTAAAACTCTAATAATTCTTCCTTCTCTTTTAAGTCCTTGTCTTATTATCTCCGCTAAAACAATGTCATCATGAATAGCCCCATTATTATCTTTATCATTAATATATAAATCTTCTTCTTTATCTAATATAACAAATCCAAAACCTTTTTTATTAGCCGAATATCTCCCAATCTTTAAATTAGGACAATTCTTTAATAATATATATTTATCTTTTTTAGTTTTAAAAACAGCATATTCATTTACTAACTCTTCTAAACAATTTTGTAAATCTTTTAATTCTTCAGCGCTTTTTAAACCTATTAAATCATTTATTTCAATTATATTTTTAGCTTCATGAATATTTTCTAATTTTTTAATAACACTTTCTTTCATGTCAACACCTCTTTATTATTATACAAAAAAAAATCAATTTTTACATTAAAATATT
>CANQSC010000050.1 GCA_947626445.1 uncultured Bacilli bacterium | reverse complement strand
ACATATGCAATTCATAAAAGTGCTATGGTAGCGCCTAGAAAAGCAAGAATGACTATGGATTTAATTCGTGGTAAAAATATTTTTGATGCTCGGGCTATTTTAGCTACTACTAATACTAAATCAAGTCGTTTAATTTCTAAAGTTTTAGAAAGTGCGATTGCTAATGCAGTTAATAATTTTGAAACTAAAGAAAATGACTTAGTTATTTCTGAATGTTTTATTAACCCTGGACCTGTTTATAAAAGAATTAAATTTGCATCACGTGGTAATGTCGATCGTCGTGATAAAAGAACAAGTCATATTACCGTTAAAGTAAGTGATAATAAAGGAGGCAATAAATAATGGGACAAAAAGTTAATCCTATTGGTTACCGTTTAGGTATTAATAAAGATTGGCAATCAAAATGGTATGCAGATAAAAAAGAATTTGGTACTCTTTTAAATAAAGACTTAAAAATTCGTAAATATTTAAGTGAAAAATTAAAAGATGCTTCTGTTGCTTCTATTATTATTGAACGTAAAAAAGGTCGTTGTGAAGTAACTATTAATACAGCTAAACCTGGAGTCATTATTGGCCGTGGTGGTGAAGATATTGATAAACTTCGTAAATCTTTAGCAAAATTAGTTAATGAAGATATTTATGTATCAATTGTTGATTGCAGTAAAAATGCTGATACAACTGCTAAATTAGTTGCAGAAAATATTGCAATGCAAATTGAAAATCGTGCTCCATTTAGAAGTGCTCAAAAAAGGGCTATTAGAAATACAATGAAAGCTGGAGCAAAGGGTATTAAAACAATGGTAAGTGGAAGATTAGGCGGAGCTGAAATGGCTCGTAGCGAAGGTTATACTGAAGGAACTGTTCCACTTCATACCCTAAGAGCTGATATAGATTATGCTGAAGCTGAAGCTCTTACAACTTATGGAAAAATTGGGGTTAAAGTTTGGATCTATAAGGGGGAAATTCTTCCTACTAAAAAGAATGTAAAGGAGAGTGAATCTCATGTTGATGCCAAAAAGAACTAAGTATCGTAAGCAACATCGTCGTTCATATGAAGGACATGCTAAAGGAAATACCGAATTACATTTTGGTGAATTTGGTTTAATGGCTCGTGAAGGAAACTATGTTTCATCAAGACAAATTGAAGCTGCCCGTATAGCTATGACTCGTTATATGAAGCGTGGTGGAAAAGTATTTATAAATATTTTCCCAGATATGCCTCGTACTAAAAAACCTTTAGAAACTCGTCAAGGAAAAGGTAAAGGTAATGTTGAAGAATGGGTTGCAGTTGTAAAGAGTGGTAAGATTATGTTTGAAATTTCAGGAGTAACTGAAGAAATTGCTCGTGAAGCTTTAAGGCTTGCCTCTCACAAATTACCAATTAAATGTAAATTTGTTAAAAAGGAAGGTGAGATCTAATGAAAACTAGTGAAATACGTGCTTTATCTGATGAAGAAATTATGGCAAGAATTAAAGCTGGTAAAGCTGAATTATTAGATCTACGTATGCAAAATGCCAGAGGTTCATTAGAAAAAACTGATAAAATAAATTTACTTCGTAAGGAAGTAGCAAGAATGATGACAATTTTAAATGAAAGAAAAACTGTAGGAGGTAATAAATAATGGCAGAGAAGAAAAAACAAGAATTAGTTGGTAGAGTTGTTAGTGCATCTGCCAATAAAACAATTACAGTTTTAGTTGAAACCCATAAAAGACATCCATTATATGGGAAACGTGTTAAATATTCTAAAAAATATGCAGCACACGATGAAAATAATATCGCAAAAGTAGGAGATACAGTAAGAATTAGAGCAACTAGACCATTATCTAAAACTAAAAGATATGAATTAGTTGAAGTTCTAATTGAAGCTGTTATTCTATAGGAGGTGTTCTTATGGTAATGCAAGAATCAAGATTAAAAGTTGCTGATAACTCTGGAGCTAGAGAAGTTTTAGTTATCCGTTGTTTAGGTGGCAGTAAAAGAAAATATGCAAACATTGGAGATATTGTTGTTTGCACAGTTAAAAAGGCTATTCCAAATGGTAATGTAAAAGCCGGAAAAGTTGTTAAAGCTGTTATAGTTAGAAGTGTTGAAGGCGTAAGACGTGCTGATGGAAGTTATATCAAATTTGATGATAATGCTTGTGTATTAATTAAAGATGATAAAACTCCTGTTGGAACTCGTGTATTAGGTCCAGTTGCTAGAGAATTAAGAGAAAAAGATTTTATGAAAATTGTTTCTTTAGCACCTGAAGTGTTATAGGAGGTATTTATGAAAGTTAAAGTAAATGATAATGTTTTAGTTTTAGCTGGTAAAGATAAAGGTAAAACAGGAAGAGTTATTAAAACAATGGCTAAAAAAGATAAAGTTGTTGTTGAAGGAATAAATATTGTAAAGAAACACGTTAAACCTAATAGAGCTAATGAAAATGGAGGTATCTTTGATATCGAAGCTCCAATTCATATATCTAACGTAAAAAAAATAGAAGAAGAAAAATCTTCTAAAAAGAAAGAAAAGAAAGATTAAGGTGGGATTATGAGTACATATAAAGAATTATATAATAAGGAAATTATTCCTGCATTAATGAAAGAATTTAACTATAAAACAGTTATGCAAGTTCCTAAATTAGAAAAAATTGTCATTAATATTGGTGTTGGTGAAGGCCATACTGATGAAAAATATATTGATGCTGCTTTAAAAGATTTAGAAGCTATTACTGGACAAAAAGCTGTCGTAACTAAAGCTCATAAATCAATTGCTGGTTTCAAAATTCGTGAAGGCCAAAGTATTGGTGTTAAAACTACTTTACGTGGTGAAAAAATGTACATATTTATGGAAAAATTAATTAGAATTGCTCTTCCAAGAGTAAGAGATTTTAGAGGTGTTAGTAAAAATGCTTTTGATGGTCATGGAAATTACACTCTAGGAATAAAAGAACAATTAATTTTCCCTGAAATTGTTTATGATGATGTAGTTAAAGTTCGTGGTATGGATATTGTATTTGTTACAACTGCTAATACTAACGAAGAAGCTAGGGCATTACTTGCAAAATTTAAAATGCCTTTTAAAAAATAGGAGGAGAACACTATGGCAAGAACAAGTTTAAAAGTTAAACAAGCTCGTAAACCTAAATTTAGTACACGTGCTTATACACGTTGCGAGCGATGTGGAAGACCTCACGGTGTTCTACGTAAATATCATATTTGTCGTATTTGCTTTAGAGAATTAGCTAATAAAGGTGAAATTCCTGGAGTAAAAAAGGCTAGTTGGTAGGAGGTATTAAAATGGTTCAAGATAAAATTGCTGATATGCTTACAAGAATTCGTAATGCAAATCAATTAAAATATCCTAATGTAACTGTTATTGGAACTAAGATGACTTTAGGTATTGCCGAAATTTTAAAAAGAGAAGGTTTTATTGCTGATTATGAATATGTTAAAAAAGATAATGGTGATGAACTTAATTTAACTTTAAAATATGGTGATAAGAAAGAAAGAGTTATTACTGGTTTAAAAAGAATTAGTAAATCTGGTTTAAGAGTATATGCTAAATGTGAAGACCTTCCTAGAGTTTTAAATGGTTTAGGTATTGCTATTATATCTACATCTAAAGGTTTAATGACTGATAAAGAAGCTAGAGAACAAAAGTTAGGAGGCGAAGTACTTGCTTATATATGGTAAGGAAAATTTATGAGTAGAATAGGAAATCGTAAATTAACAATCCCAACTGGAGTTGAAGTTACTTTAAATGATGGTGTATTAACTACTAAATCAAGTAAAGGAAATTTAGATTTAGTTATTGATCCTTTAATTGAAGTAAATATTAATGATGGTATTATTACAACTGTTGCCAAAAACAATAGTGCTAGAGCTAATGTAGTTGTTGGAACTACCAATTCATTAATAAATAACAATTTAATTGGTGTAAGTGAAGGTTATAAAAAAGATTTAGAAATTATCGGTGTTGGTTATCGTTTTAACGTAGCTGGAAATAAAATTACTATTAATGCCGGTTATTCTAATCCAGTTATTGTTGAAGTTCCAGCTGGACTTACAGCAACATTAATTAATAATAATGAAATTTCTATTTCAGGAATTGATAAGCAAAAAGTTAACCAATTTGCGGCTGAAGTTCGTGAAGTAAGAAGTCCAGAACCTTATAAAGGTAAAGGAATTCGTTATAAAAATGAACATATTCGTCGTAAAGAAGGTAAAAAGGCTGCTAAATAAGTGAGGTAATTAGAATGATAAAGAAAGAATCTAGTAATGTAGCGCGTTTAAGACGCCACAAAAGAGTTAGAAAAACTATTAGTGGTACACAGTCTCGTCCAAGACTTAATGTATTCCGTTCTAATAAAGAAATTTATGTTCAAGTTATTGATGACGAAAAACAAATCACTTTAGCTAGCTCTTCATCAAAAGCTTTAAAAATAAATGGTAGCAATATTGAAGGAGCTAAAGCTGTAGGTAAAGATATTGCTGAAAAATGTAAGAAATTAAAAATTAAAACAGTCGTTTTTGATAGAGGTGGATACTTATATCACGGACGTGTAGAAGCTTTAGCACAATCTGCACGTGAAAACGGCTTAGAGTTTTAGGAGGGATTAAGATGGCAAGAAAAGAAAATACAGATCCAAGAAAAAAATTATTAGAAGAAAAAGTAATTAATCTTAGTCGAGTTACAAAAGTTACTAAAGGTGGTAGACATTTTCGTTTTTCTGCTACTGTTGTAGTTGGTAATCGTAAAGGATTAGTTGGTATTGGAACTAGTAAAGCAAATGAAGTAAATGATGCAATTGCTAAGGCTAGTAAAGTAGCTAATAAAAATGTATTTAGAGTTGCAATTGAAGATAATCGTACTATTCCTCATGAAGCTTATGGTAAAGTTGGTCGTGCTGTTGTAATGATTAAACCTGCTAAAAAAGGTACTGGTGTAATTGCTGGTGGAGCTGCTCGTGCTGTTCTAGAATTAGCTGGTATTAAAGATATTGTTTCTAAAAGTTTAGGAAGTAATACAAAAGTAAATGTTGCTAAAGCAACTTTAGAAGCTTTGAAAACTGTTCGTACTCCTGCTAAAATTGCTGAGTTACGTGGAAAGAAAGTAGAGGAGTTATAATATGAGATTAGAAAGTTTACCAAAAACAAAAGAAATGAAAAGTAAAAAAATTGTTGGACGTGGACCTGGTTCAGGAATGGGTAAAACATCTACTCATGGTGAAAAAGGACAAAAAGCTAGAAGTGGGGTAAGTATTTCAGCTTGGTTCCAAGGTGGTCAATCTCCTTTATATCGTCGTCTTCCAAAAAGAGGATTTAACAATGCTCGTTTTAGATGCGAATACGCTGTTATTAATTTAAGTGATTTAGATAAATATTTTAATGATGGCGATGAAGTAACACCAGAAGTATTAAAAAGTCGTGGAATTATTAAGAAACAACTTGATGGTGTTAAAGTATTAGCAAATGGCGAATTAAAGAAAAAACTAACTGTTAAAGCACATCGTTTTTCAAGTGTTGCAGTTACTAAAATAGAAGCTGCTGGTGGAAAAACTGAGGTGATTTAATGGCCTTAAAATCTTTAAAAATATTTTCTAAAGATGCTAAAGATTTAAGAAAAAGAATTTTATACACTTTTCTTATTTTAGGAATTTACGCGTTAGGTACAGGAATTACTATTGTTTGGGCAGCACCTTGGTTAGAAAGCTTATATGGCAATTTAGGTTACATGGGAATTTTTAACTTAATGAGTGGTGGCGGATTTGAACGATTTAGTATTTTTGGCTTAGGTGTTTCCCCTTATATAAGTGCATCTATTGTAACTCAATTGTTACAAATGGATATTATTCCATATTTTAAAGAATTAAAAGAGCAAGGCTATGTTGGAATGCAAAAGATAAATAGAATTACTAGATATTTAGGAATTATTTTAGCTTTTGTCCAAGCATATATGTTAACTGTCTTCTTATTAAAAGTCACAGATGTTAGTATGATTTTAAAAATAACTTTAGTTATGACTGCTGGTACTTCATTTCTATTATGGTTAGGAGATCGGATAACAGAAAAAGGTATAGGTAATGGAACATCATTATTAATTATGTCAAGTATAGTTTTAAGTCTTCCAAGTGTCTTTACCGGATCATATGATGCTTTTATTGCATCTGGTAGTCATGAATTATGGATTGGTATAATTTATTATGTAGCTTATATATTAATGTATTTTTTAGTAATAATTGGAATTATTTGGTTGACACTTGCTGAACGTAAAATTCCTATCCAATATGCTAATAAAACTGTAAGTGCTTATGGTGCTAGACAAAGTTACTTACCACTTAAAATTAATTATGCTGGAGTAATGCCAGTTATCTTTGCTTCAATGTTACTTACTATTCCCAATATAGTTGTTAACATTATTGGCAATCAAAAAGCAATTGATTTTGTAAATAATTATATTATGTATACATCTTTTACCGGTTTTATCCTATATATTGCTTTAATTATTTTCTTTAGTTATTTCTATACTTTCATGGCAATGAATCCTGATGAAATGAGTAAAGATTTAAATAAAAGTGGTGCGTATATTCCAGGAGTAAGACCTGGTAAAGAAACAACAGATTATATAAGCAAAGTAGTTGGTCGAATTACTTTTGTAGGAGCAATTTTTATCGCTGTTATTGCTGCTTTACCATTAGTTGTATCGAAATTAACCGGTTTATCTCAATCTATTGCGATTGGTGGTACAGGTTTATTAATTGTTGTAGGTGTTGCTATTGAAACTTATAAACAAATTGAAAGTGGTTTAGTAAGCCGTAAATGGGAACATCGGAGAACTAGATAATGAAAAGTGTCATATTTATTGCTCCACCAGCTGGAGGTAAAGGAACATTAAGTGAATATTTAGTTCAAAATTATAGTTATGAACATTTATCAACTGGTGAATTATTAAGAAATAAAGCAATTAATGATAGTCATTTAAATGAAATGCTTAAATCTGGTAATTTAATACCTGATGAAATAATGCTTGATATTATTAAAGATTCAATCGAAAAATTACCTGATGATAAACCATTTATATTAGATGGTGTACCAAGAACGTTGCAACAAGCTAAAGTTCTTGATATAATATTAGAAGGTTTAAGTTATGTTGTTGTTTATATTGATGTGGATGAAGACATTTTACTAAAAAGATTATTAGGTAGATGTACTTGTCCTAAATGTCATAAAACATACAATAAAAATATTTTGGCGTTTAAACCGAAAGTTGATGGAATTTGTGATGTTTGTCAAACTAAATTATCATCAAGAAGTGATGATACTGAAGAAACATTTAAAATTCGTCTTCAACAATATAAAGAATGTACGTATCCTTTAATTGAGTATTACAAAAAAATGGGACGTTTGAAAGTGATTAGCAATAATGCAGTAGATCAAACGAGTACAAAAGAATGTTTGGTAGGTGTTTTAAGTGATTAATATTAAAAGTCCAAGAGAAATTCAATTAATGAAAGAAGCTGGACATATTAATTACTTAGCCCACCAATACATTGAAAAATTTATTAAACCTGGAGTTACAACATTACAACTTGATGAAATGATTAATTCATATGTTACAAAATTAGGCGGTTATTGTTCTTGTTATCATTACGAAGGTTTTCCAAAACATACTTGTATATCAGTTAACGATGAAGTAGTTCATGGAATACCTAGTAAACGTAAATTAAAAAATGGAGACATTGTTAAGCTTGATTTTACAGTACGAAAAGATGGTTATGAAAGTGATATGACTAGAACTTATTTAGTTGGAACAGTAAGTGAAGATGTTCAAAATTTAGTGTTACATACTAAAGAAGCTTTAGAAAAAGGATTATCTGTTGTAAAAGCTGGGGCTAAAATTGGGGATATTGGATACGCAATTAGTAGTTATGCCAAAAAGTTTGGCTATGGTGTAGTAGAAGAACTAGTTGGCCATGGAATTGGTACTAATATGCATGAAGATCCAGAAGTTCCAAATTTTGGTGAAAAAGGTAAAGGGCTAACTTTAAAAGAAGGAATGACCTTGGCTATTGAACCAATGATTAATATGGGTTCAAAAAGTGTATGTATGTTAGATAATGATTGGACTATTGTAACTGAAGATGAAAGTTTTTCAGCCCATTTCGAACATACAATTGTAGTAACCAAAGATGGTTATGAAATATTAACGGGAGAATGATTTATGGCTAAAAAAAGTTTTAAAAAAAGCAATTTGCAAAGTAAAGATGTCGTAAAAAAAGTTCCAACTGCTAAAAGTGATAAACTTGAAGTAGAAGGTAAAGTAGTTGATGTTTTAAAAG
>CANQSC010000049.1 GCA_947626445.1 uncultured Bacilli bacterium | reverse complement strand
TACCGAACGGTATGTACTGGTGGTGTGAGAGGGAGAAGTATTCAAGATTTATCTTGAAAAGTTTTCTCTACTCGATTATTTAAAATTTAAACTTCTAAGACAAACAGATTTGATTTTAAGTAAGAACATTTGCATCTTCTACCGCATATGCATAATCTAAAGATATACTAATCCTATGTAGTCATCCCAAGTTATTGTTCGTGCAATATTAACATTGCACCAACCATTTGAGCAATTTTGGCAAGTTTTTTCATAATGATTACTTTCTTCATTATCCAAAAGTAACAATTATTTTTTAGCTCTAATTAGCACATTAGCATTTTTTTGTTCATAAGCATTAGTAATTACAATAAATGCTTTAGGATCGATATATAATATTCCTTCTTTAATTGCATAATAATCTTTAGTACTAACTGAACACATATATAATTTCTTTTTTTCTTTACTATATCCCCCAATTGTATCAAAAATAGTTATATCATACGCAAAATTATTAGTTAAATAATCTTTTACTTTATTAACTTCCTCAGTATAAATATAAAAAACTTTATTTTCATTTAATTCTAAAATAGTTTTATTAGATATAAAACTAATTATAATAATCATAATAAGAGAATATATCATAACTGGTATTCCAAAAGCTAAAGCCGATAATAAAACAATTAAACCATCAACAATTATAATAGCTTTATTCATTGGTATTTTATATTTTACTTCCATAATTTGATTTAAAATATCTGTTCCTCCAGATGTAAAACCATATTTATATACTAAACCAAGTCCTATACCATAAATAATACCCCCTATAATAGCAATTAAAATATAATCTAAATCTTGAAAAGTTAAATAAGTAGATATAATACTAGTTAATTTAATAAAAATTGGTAAAAGAATAGATCCTAAAATAGTATCTATTGTTTTCTTTTTTCCTAATACTATAAAACTTATTATTATTAAGGTTTGATTAGCAATAAAGATAAATAATGATTCATCAAAATTAAAAAATTTATGAAAAATAATTGATAAACCAGTTACTCCTCCCGCAGCAAAGTTAAAAGGTTCTTGAAATAAATTAAAACTAAGAGCCATTAATAATAAACCAATTATAACTATAAAATATTTTTTAATTTTATTCATTTTCTTTCCTCTCTAACAATACCGATTTCATAATTTCTAATATATCCCCATCTAATACTTTTAAAACATTACTTGTAGTATATCCACTTCTTAAATCTTTAACTTGTTTATAAGGCTCTAAAACATAATTACGAATTTGACTTCCAAAATCGATATTATTATTTATCCCTTTTATTTTATTTAATTCTTCTTCTTTCTTTTCTCTTTCTAATTGATATAATTTACTTTTTAATAATTTCATAGCTTGATCTTTATTTTTTAATTGACTTCTTTCATTTTGACAAGTTACAACTATTTTAGTTGGTAAATGAGTAATTCTAACTGCACTATTGGAGGTATTTACTGACTGACCTCCTGCTCCACTAGAATGATAGACATCTATTTTTAAATCACTTTCTTTTATTTCTAAATCGATATCTTGTTTTATTAAAGGGGTAATGGTTACTGATGCAAAAGAGGTATGTCTTCTTTTATTTGAGTCAAAAGGTGATATTCTAACTAAACGATGAACTCCTTTTTCAACTTTAAAATAGCCATAAGCATAAAAGCCTTTAATTAAAATAGTTACACTTTTAAGACCAGCTTCATCACCCTTTTGTTCATCTATTACTTCATAAGTATAATCATTTTTCTCACAAAAACGTTCATACATTCTTAAAAGCATACTAGCCCAATCACAAGATTCAGTTCCTCCTGCTCCTGGATGAATTTCTAAATAACAATTACATTCATCAAATTCATTATTTAAAACGGT
Source organism: uncultured Bacilli bacterium (assembly GCA_947626445.1). Lineage (GTDB taxonomy): Bacteria > Bacillota_I > Bacilli_A > RF39 > UBA660 > Ventrenecus. The sequence goes on along the minus strand of CANQSC010000049.1, from coordinate 6,472 downwards.
ATTAATTTCTAAATCATTAAGACTTTCTTCAATTTTTAGGATATCTCTTTCTAAAGACTCTAATTCATTATCATTTAAAATGTTTATAAGTTCTAAGTTAAGATTAAGCGAATTAAAAATATTATTAAAATCTTGACAAACTTTTTTTAAATTAGTTAATTCTTTATTAACTTGTGAAGATCTATCAATATCATCCCAAAAATTAGGCTCTAAAGTAAGACTTTCTAATTCTTTAATTTTTTGTTCTTTACTTGGTAAGTCAAAGAGACCTCCTTAATTGTTCACACTTAGTTATTAACTCATTTAATTTAATTTCTAATTCTTTTTTCATAACTTATTCCTTTCTTAATTATCTATATTATATCTAATTTTAAAGAAGAAGTCTTTAATTAATTGACTAAAATATTGTCTAAAAGTATAATGTTATAGAAGGAAGGAGTATTTTTATGGTAGAATTTTTTAGAGAAATTGCGGAAACATCATTAGGATATAGTTTAAATAATGTATCTGACATTGTAATTGTTTCAATGGGAATAATTTTAATTTTAATTGCTGTTGTATCTATTTTTGCTTTAATAGTTCAAATTATCTTAGCTATTAAATATCACAAATATAATAAAAAACAAAACAGTGTAAATATGACTGGAGAAAATATTGCAAGAAAGATATTAGACGAAAATGGTCTAGAACATATTAAAGTTAAAAAAAGTGGTTCATTACTTTTTGGAAATAGTTATAGTCATTTTTTCAAGAAGGTTAGATTAAGAAGATTAACTTGGAAAAAATGTTCAGTATCTTCTTTAGCAATGGCTTCTCAAAAATCTTGTTTAGCTATTCTTGATAAAGAAAATGATCCTGATATGAAAACTAGAATTAAACTAACGCCAATTATTTATTTTGGCCCACTAGCTTTTATTCCTTTAATTATTATTGGAGTCTTAATTGATATTATAGTTATTAAAAGTAATTCATTTACCATTACAATGTTATTTACTTCTTTAGGTTTAATTCTTTATTTAATTTCCTTTATAATGTCTATTAAAGTTTTAAAAACGGAAATTAAAGCTCAAAATAAAGCTTATGAAGTTTTAAAAAATAATAACTTGGCAAGTGATGAAGAATTAACAATGTTAAAGAAATTATTTAAACTATATAATATTCAATATGTAAATGATATGATTGTTGCCTTATTAGAACTTATTTACCGAGTTTTACAAATCGTAGCTATCTTACAAAATAATAGTTCTAATAATTAATAAAAGAAGAATCGCAATTGATTCTTTTTTTGTCACAAAATTATGTGGAATTCTACATAATATATTTACAAAGATGAACATAATTTGTTCATAATATTTTCCCTCCTCGGTTGGCAAACAAACCATGGTTATGTATTTTAAATCAAAACGAAAAAATATTCAAATGGGGCTCTGCCCCAAACCCCGAGGTTTAATCGCTTTTAGATTACCGAAAAGGAAACCAAATTAAAAAGAAGTACTTTGACTTCCTTTTCGTTTAATCATTACTTAAGCGCTCAAGTTGCTCCTCAGCATTGCCTTATCCTCCCAAGTAATGGAAATTATTTTATCATATTTTAAAATACGTTTTAATAACTTAGGGGCTGTTAAATAATTAATCATTTAATTATTTAACAGCCCCTTTTCGTAAACCAAATTAAAAAGACTGAATTACCGGCCTTAATCAATTTCATTTAATTTTTATTCATCTTTTAATTGTACTTTCTTCTGCAATATTTCTTTTGTTTTCAAAAATTTGAATAAGCTTTTTTAAATTTTCTTCCACTTCAGAATAATTTTCACGATATAATGCTTCTTTTATAAAAGCATAAATAAAACCTAAAGAATATAAATTTTTAGTACTTGGTCCAAGAGAATCAATTGATGCTAAAGATTTAGCAAACTCAAAAGTATTAATTTTAAGTGCATCTTTCGCTTCATCATATTTTTTTTCGTTTAATAAGCCTAATAATTTTTTGCAAAATACATAATCACCACTAGTAATGTTTTGTTCTATAGCAGTTCGCAAAATTGCATTTGTATATTGATCTATATCGTTTACCTTTTCCATTCTAAACCTCCTTTCTAGTTAAGTTAAAGCTTTCTTTAACAATTATATTATTGCATATTTAGATTAATTAGTAAACTTATATTTGCTAAAAATGTAAATTATATGTAAAATCCTACTAATTACTTTATATTGTTCAAAAATATCATTTTCATCAAAAAAGACTGAATTACCGGCCTTAATCAATTTCAATTAATTCATATTCTTTAGAACCAATATTTAATTCACTTGCAGCATCTATCGTGTGCATTCCATTTCTTGAATTAATTCTTTCAAGTAAATGATCACGTCCTGGGTCATTAGAATTTTTAACTAAATCAATACATGCCATATCAATTGCTACAGGATCTAGGGAAGCAAGAATGCCAATATCAGCCATGCATGGGTCTTCAGCGACATTACAGCAATCACAATCAACACTCATATTAGCCATTACATTAATATAAACAATATTACCATTAAAATGATTAACAACAGATGACGCCGCATCAGCCATAGCTTCTAAGAAACTATTTTGGTCTTGATGAAACATATCTTCATAAGTTCCATCATTACCACAACAATGAATATATCTTTTACCTTTACTTGAAGCTACACCAATTGATAATTGTTTTAAAGCTCCACCATAACCACCCATTGGATGTCCTTTAAAATGTGATAAAACTAACATTGAATCATAATTAAGTAAGTTTTTACCAACATAATTTTTCTTAAGAACTTTACCATTAGGTATTTCTAATTCGGCGTCTTCATTAGCATCCATTAAATCAACATCAAAATATTTACTCCATTCATGCTTTTTTAATAATTCTAAATGTTTTTCCGTTGTATCTCTTGCTCCATCATAAGCTGTATTACATTCTACAACCGTACCATTAACATGACTAACAAGATCCTTCATAAATTCAGGGCCTAAATAATTTTGATTCCCTTCCTCGCCAGAATGAACTTTAACTGCTACTTTCCCTGTTAATTCTTTACCTAACTTATCATAAATCTTGATAAGATTTTCACTGCTAACACCTTTAACAAAATATACTTTAGACATATAATCAATCCTCCTAAAAATATAATATCATAAATTTCAAATAAAATACTATTTTTTTTATCAAAAAAAGTAGAGATGCCTACTTAATTATCACTATTACCAAATAATCTTAACAATTCTAAGAAAATATTAATATAGTCTAAATATAATTGTAAAGCTCCATAAATTGCTAAGTTTTCCTCTGGTATGGCATTAGATTCACTTAACCATTTAATTCTTTGAACATCATAAGCTGTAAAACCAATAAAAACAAGAACAATTACAATTGATAATAATAATTCTAATGTTTCAGAATGAAAGAATAAATTTAATAGAACACAAATTAATATTCCCACTAATGCCATTAATAGGAAACTTCCTATTTTAGTTAAGTCTTTTTTAGTAACTGACCCTATAACGGCAAAAACACCAAAGATGGCAGCTGATACTAAGAAAATCCAAATAATATTTGTCATTTCATAAGTAATAAAAATTGTTGAAAATGTTAAACCACTTACAAATGAATATAATAAGAAACATATTCTAGCTGTTGTTGGATTCATTTTTCTAATTCTTGCTGATAAAAGAATAACTAATACAAATTCCGCAATAATTATTCCAATAAACCATGCTGATCCAAATATTGATGCAATCATTTTCGGATTACTTTGTACAAAAAATCCCGTTACAAATGTTACCATTAAGCCTATAAACATCCAGCCAAATACTTTAGGCATAATTTTACTTTCCACAATACTCCTCCTTAGTAATATATATTATAACATTACTCTAAGAAAAATTCATTAAATTTATTTTCTTCATCAGTCATAATTTCATCAGTTAATTCGTCTTTAGCATTTTTTTGTTTATCAGATATTCCTGTTTCTTTTCTAATAGCTTTACCATTTTCTACATAAATAAATGTTGGAGCAAAAATTCTTTTTTCACTACATGATAATTTTTCACCTTTGTCATTAGTTAAAACATAATCATCTAAAACCGGATTTAAACGATTTAATAATTCATAATAATCTTCAGTTCCAATCTTAGTTGCAACAGCTTCGCCTTCTTCATTAACTTCAAAAGTATCTCTTAAAATTTCATTATGGTTTCCATCCCAAATGTCAACATAATAAATTTTATTAATCTTCTTATTATTAGCTACTTCTAAAGCCTTTTCAATTACACTACGACACCAAGGACAATATACTGAGCCAAAATAAACATAAAATGTTTCTTTATTTTTTAGTTTTTCGACTATTTCATTAGCACTAGCATAAACAATTGGATTTTTCTTAGGAATACTTACATTACGATAATCACTATTACCATTTAATCCTTCATATTCTTTCTTAAAATTTTTCCCTTCCTTTCCACAACCAGTAACTCCTAATAAAATTACTGCAATCATTAAAACACTTAAAAACTTTTTCATTACAAAACTTCCTTTCTAATTTTATTTTAATACATTCTTTATTATTGTAAATTATTTTTAAGTTGAATATACTCAACTTATAGTTGAATTAATTTTTAGCAGCTCCATCAACAGATAAGATAACCCCAGTTATATAACTTGCCATATCACTTGCTAAAAATAAAAAGGCATTAGCAATATCACTTGGAAGACCAATTCTCCCCAAAGGAATAGATTTTATTAAAGGCTTTAAAACTTCATCAGAAACATTACATAACATATCCGTTTTAATAATTCCGGGCGCTACAGCATTAACGCGGATGTTAAAAGGCGCAAGTTCTAAAGCTAAAGATTTAGTTAAACCATTCACTCCAAATTTACTAGCTGGATACGAAACACCACTAGCTTGTCCATATATACTAACCATTGAACTAGTATTTAAGATAACTCCGAAATTTTTCTCTTTCATATAAGAACTTACAACTTTAATAACATTAAACATAGCCTTTAGATTAATATCAACAACTCTAGCAAAATCTTCACTAGAAGTTTCTTCAATCTTTTTAGAATCAGATACTCCAGCATTATTAATTAAAATATCAATATGACCATATTTAGAATATATTTCATCAATTGTTTTTTTAACTTCATCATAATTTAAAAGATTAGGATAGTAACCATCAACATTATAACCATAGGTCTTTAATTTAGAACAAGCTTCATCAACAGTAGCAGATTTACTACCAAATAATATTACGGTAGCTTGACATTTACAAAAACTTAAAACGGTTTCATAACCAATACCACGAGTACCTCCCGTAACAATTACAACTTTATCTTTAAAATCAAACATATTTATCACCATTAAAATTTTATAAAATTTTTATAATTAATGCAAGATATTAAAAAAAGGGGCTGTTGGGAAATTAAATAATTAATTTCTTGAACAGCTTCTTTTTTTGTAAATTTTAAAAACCTAGAAAATATAGTACTTTCTAGGTCATTTGTGATACAATAATCTTGTTCAAGGAGTTGTATCACATGGGATATTTTAGCATAAAAAGGCCACTTTTCATAGTACCTTCAGAAAAATGTAATCAAAAATTGTAACTATTCAGACCTAAGAATATAGAAAAAATAGAAATTTATAAATATGAAAGTTGATAACTAGAGAAATTTATAGGAGTTATCCACAAAATGAACTAAACTACTTGACATAAAATTTATTTATGAGAAACTTAAGAAAATAAAGGAAGATTAGTTATGGGAAGAAAAAGCAATTATGAATATGGATTATATGATGAATTTGAAAAATTAAATAAAAAATTAGATAAAGCTAATAGTACAATATTTACTATGTCACTAACTATAAACAGTCTTCACTTAGAAATAAAAAAATATCAAGAAGAATCAAAAAAAGATGAAGAATTAATAGAAAAATTAATAGAAGAAAATGAAAGATTAAAAAATCAAAATAATAAGAATAGTAATAACTCAAGTAAACCGTCTTCTACTGATAATGAAAAACCTAAAAAGAAAACAGGTGCAAACTTATATAATTATCGAGTAAAAACAGATAAAAAAGTTGGTGGGCAACTAGGCCATAAACCACATAATTTAGGTAAAAAGGAAGTAGAAAAATTAATAGAAGAAAAAAATATAAAAGTAAAAACTATATATCATAAAATAAAAGGCAATCCAAAAAAAGAACCAGTTATAAAATATAGAATGGAATTAGAAATTAATACATATATTGAAAAACATATATTTGAATATGATGAAAAATCAAATGAAAAATTGCCAAAAGAATTTTATACAGATGTAACATATGGAACAAGTATAAAAGCATTAGCAATTCATTTAGGATGTTATAATGTAATTGCTTATGATAGATTAAGTGATTTTTTTGAAGTGATAACAAATAATATTTTAAAAATATCAAATGGAAC
>CANQSC010000048.1 GCA_947626445.1 uncultured Bacilli bacterium | reverse complement strand
GACAGATGTATGGCCGATGTAAATTTGACCTTCTCCGTCTTAAAATTTTAGCTTTCAACTAACATGAGGAAGAACCAGATTTTTTTACACTCCCTATTTGGACCACATATTTCTTCTTTTTCTTCATATTCTATTAATTTAATTAAATATTGATGAGCATTTTTATAATTTCTTTGTTCTTCAGTTCTTCTACATCCTCTACCTGATGGTATATTATTAATATCAATATTATTTTTTATTACATAATCAATTAATATATTATAAAACTGACTAGACTTTATATATTCTTTTCCATCAATTGTATATCCAATATTTATAATAAATTCTTTAATTTTTTTATCTAGATTTTGATGAAATTTTTTAGGTTTCCATACAAACTTATATTTATTTGCATTTGCTTCAATTTTTGTTCCATCATTATAAACATTAGAAATATCTAATCGTAATTTTTTAATAATTTGTTTATTTATTAATGTAAATATTTCATATTGATAAGGTAATATATATTCATTTATATAATTGCCTATTGTATTAAAGGCAGGTACATTTCCTTCCATAATATAAAGTACTCTTATATCATAAGTACACCTATCTTCTATATCTCTTAAACTAGCCTTAGATGTTGCAAAGCAATATACAATGGCAGCAAAAAGATTATATGGATTATAACCATTTGGTCCTTTACACTTTTCATCAAAATTGTTTACATTTTTTAATATTTTTGCAACTCCTGATTTTTCTAAAAGTAACATAAATTTATCAATTTTTTTGTATTCCTTCATCATAGATAGTGTAGGGACTAGAAATAATGACCGTTTTATAGTAAAATATGACATGTGATACAACTCCTTAAGCAAGATTATTGTATCACAAAAATGCCTTAAAAACTTATGTTTTTGAGGCTTTATTCATTTATACAAAAAAGAGACTAATTCAAAAATTAATCACTTAATTATTGAACAGCCCCATTTTTTTATTTATCTATATTTGAGGAATTAATACAACAAAATAAATCTAAAATTAAAACTAAAACAAAAAAGAATAAAATTATTTTCATATATTAATCACCTATTTAATTATATGAAATAATTATTACTCTTTTTAATTAACGGGTCTAATTATTTTAAATAACTTATAAATTAAACAGCCTAAAATAGCTCCACAAAAATCAATTAAAACGTCCATTGTTTGAGGACTTCTTCCTCCAACAAACGATTGATGAAATTCATCACTTATAGCATATAATAAACAGAAAACCGCAATGATAATAAATTGTTTTTTAGTAATTTTATAATATTGCTTTACTAAATTAATTGTTAATAAAGCTAAAATTAAATAAATACTAAAATGACCTAACTTACGAATGAAAAATTTACACCAAGGAGCTGATAAAGAAATATTAAAGATGTTTTCAATTATTTTTAATATTCCATTTGATACCCCACTACTAGATTCCCCATTTTGGGAAGAAAAGAAAAAGATTAAAAGAAGCCAAGCTATAAAGCAAAACCAAGCTAAGAATTTTTTTCTATTCATCTGGGGTTTCCAATACTTCATTTAATTTAGCAATTGCTTCTGTTACTGTTTCCATCTTTGGTTCCATTACATATAAGTTTTGACTAGGATAACTATAAGTTGGTAAGGTATTTCCACTGCCATCAACATTTTTAGTTTCAATATGCCATCCTCTCATATCATCTAATTGCATTTTAACTAAGCTTGTTATATCATCGGAAGTTAAGTTGGTTTCAAATGTTCCATCTAAAGCTCCTAAAATATCATTATAACTACTAATAATAGTGCTTGAACTTGTTACTTTATCAATAATTAAACTAATTACTTGTTCTTGGTTTTCACCGCGATGACGATCACCTGTATCATAAGCATGACGTTCTCTTGCAAATGCTAGAGCACAAGCTCCACCAACATTATTTAAGCCTGGATAGAATGTACAACTATGATTTGTCCAACAATTAAAGGAATAATCAACATCTGAATTAATATTTAAACCTCCTATAGCATCGACTAAATTAACAACCGCATTAAAGTTAACTCTTAAATAATAAGGTATTTTAATTTCTAATAAATCTTCAATTGTTGCCATAGATAATTCAATTCCCCCAATAGTTCCTGAATGAGTTAATTTATCTTTTAATCCTTCAGTTCCATGAAGTTGAACATAATAATCTCTTGGAATATGAATCATTAAGATATTTCTAGTATTAGGATTAATTGCGAGAATAATATTTACATCACTTAAACTTCTAGATGGTAAATAATTACTTCTAGTATCTATTCCACTTAAATATAATACAAATGGGTCTTTAGTAACATCAATTCCTGTATCAGTTACTCTTTTTTCAGTAGTTATCGTAATTGTATCTAAAACTTTTACTTTCTCTTCGTATTCATCATCAACTTCTATTTTAGCGTCATAATTACCAGAATTAACTATAACAATTAATTCATTATCTTCTTTTACTTCATCCATTAAACTAATAATATCATCAACATATTCAATTTCAACATTTGCTTTACGTTTAATTGCTCTTTCATATTCAGTTAAATCATCTAAATCTTTAACAGTTTTAACCGTATGGTCAGTAATATCTTCTACTTTTTCATAAGAAGAATTAGTGTTTACTAAAATATTATAGACATTAGTTTCAAAATGAGCACCTAAATTACTTCTTAAAAAAGAAATAGTATCATTAATTTGATAAATAGCATATCCTTCAATAAGCATGAATAAAACGGCAAAAATATCAATGGTTATTAAAACCGCTTTTTTAGTATGCTTTTTAAATACAATTAAACCATGAATACATCCTAAAACAATTAAAACAATTACTACGGCCATAAAAAATTTAAATGGCAATATATTTGCATCAAAAACAAAATATCCTAACACAAGCATTAAGATAATTGATAATACCCATATAACTTTACTAGCAACCACATATTTTAAACTCTTTTTCTTTTTTCTTTTATTCTGCATTTTTCTACAACCTCTTTTCTAGAAGATTATATCATGAATTAAAAAGAAAGTAAAACAAACCAGAAAATACCATTATTTTACATTTTTAAAGTAGTAATTGGTACGACATAGATGCCATCTTCTCTTTGATATGCTATTTTTCCAGCAGTTAAAATCATTAAAAATGATGGTTTTTTCATTTTATCTGTATCAATAACATTTTCTAATTTCAATAAATTTTTAGCAGCTTCTTCAATAGATTCATCAGAACCAATTTTAATTTCAATAGCTCCCCAATTTCCATTTTTTAAATGAATAATTGCATCACACTCTAAACCAGATTTATCTCGGTAAAAAAATACATCGCCATTTAAACAGTCAGCATAAATTTTTAAATCTCTTAAGCATAAGGCTTCAAATATAAGTCCAAATGTTTTAAAATCCATCAATAAATCTTTATCACTGGCACCTAAAGCAGCTACAGCTAATGATGGATCAACAAAGCATCTTTTATTTGTCGTGCGAATATCAGTTTTACTTCGTAATTTTGGCTTCCATGCCATTACATCATCTATTATATATAATTTTGATAAAGCATTTAAGTAATCAGCAATTGTTTTTTCAGAAATTTCAGCATCATTGTATAATGTATCTTCCTTAATTGTAGTCAAATTGGCGGTAGTACAAATATTTCTTGCAAGACTTTTTAATATTATTCTTAATCTTGTAGGATTTCTAGTAATTTCGTCAACTGTATTAATATCATTTGATATTACTGATTCTAAATAATCACTTGCTATTATTAATGCTCCTTCATTATCTGCAGTTAAAGAATCCGGCCAACCACCTCTTGCACATAAAAAAGCAATATCTTCTAATTCTTTATCAGAATAACCATTTATTTTTTTTTGATTAAATAAATCTTCTAATGATACTTCACCTGTAGAATCATTTGATTCATAAAGGCTCATTGTTCTCATAAATAATTTAATTATTCTTCCTGTACCAGTATGTTTCGGTTGTTCTTTTCTAGGAGTTGCAGAACCTGTAAGTATATATTGATTTTTTAAACCAGTATTATCTATATCATAACGAATTGCATCCCAAAGCATTGGAGCATCTTGCCACTCATCGATTAACCGTGGTTTTTCGCCAGTTAACAATAAATCTGGACGCGTTTGGGCTATTTCCAAATTATTTTTTCTTGTTGCTGGATTTTGTAGTTCTAAATAACTTTTAGCAATTTGCTTGGCAGTAGTGGACTTTCCACACCATTTTGGACCTGTTATTAATATAGCTCCATACAATTTTAAACGCTTAGTTAAAACACTATCCATTATTCTTGGCATATATTTTTCCATATTTATCTCCCTTCATTAACAAAATGATAACATATTTTTTAAATAAAGTATAGTATTACTTCCGAGTTTGGCACGTTTTTACTTCCGAGTTTGGCACGTTTTTACTTCCGAGTTTGGCCAAAAAAAGTTAGCTTATCACTAACGTTTTATTTTTTTTTCTAATTTCATAAATTGACTATAATCATCTGCTATATAATTGCCTAATAAAGTACAATAGTCTTCAGGTGTTGTTACTTTAATATTACCATTATTTCCCTTTACAAGATGACATTTAATTCCATTTTTAAACATTAATCCACATGAATCAGATATTCCTTCATAATTAGGATTAATTTTTCTTTCTTTTAAATGCATATTATAGATATCATTTAAATAAAAACACTGAGGGGCTTGAGCTGTATACATTAATTTTCTAAGGGGCATTTTTTCTACAGTCATATCATCTAAACTCATAATAGGTGTTTCAAAACAGGGAATTACCGTAATAGCACTTCCATAATACTTGACACCATTGATGCATTTATTAATTGTTTCATCACTTACTAATGGTCTTACTCCATCGTGGATTAATACAATTGCATCATCATAATCTTTTTTTATTTCTTGAAGGGCAAGAAAAATTGAATCTTGACCACTTTTTCCACCTGGAAAAACTTTTTTTACTTTAGAAATATTATATTTATCAATTAATTCTTTTAAATATTCTACACCATCTTCAATACATGCCACATATATTTCATCAATATTTTTATTAATTTCAAATAATTCAAGGGTATGAACAATTATTTCTTTACCCTGTATCTTTAAAAAATTGTTTCGGTATTTCACAGCCCATTCTTTTTCCAGCACCACCAGCAAATATTACCGCAATATTTTTCATAATTAAAATTTAAAAGTTCTTTCTAATGTTAACCATTTTTGATCTTTTTCACTTAAAGAAAGTGGTGTTCCATCTTCTAAAGTATAATTTGAAGCAGTAGCATTACCAGGATAATTACCAACAACTTCTGGCCACGCTATATTAATATTTGGGTCATTCCAGGCAAGACCACTTTCATCACCTGGATGATAAAAATCTGTACATTTGTAACAAAATTCAGCAGTATCACTTAAAACTAGAAAACCATGAGCAAAACCTTCCGGAATATAAAATTGTTTTTTATTTTCAGCTGATAATATTACCCCATACCATTTACCATAAGTACTACTGTCAGCTCTTAAATCAACAGCAACATCAAAGACTTTACCATTAATTACTCTAACAAGTTTGCCTTGAGGATATTCTTTTTGAAAATGTAATCCTCTTAAAACACCCTTTTTAGAACAGCTTTGATTATCTTGAACAAAATTCATATTTAATCCAAAACTTGCTAAATCTCTAGCATTATAAGTTTCCATAAAATATCCCCTGTCATCACCATGAACTGTAGGTGTTATTTCATATAGTCCTTCGATTGGACATTTATTAACACTAATTTGACTCATTTTTTCACTTTCCTTTTCTTTTTCTATATTTAATTCTTTTAAGTATCTTTTAACGGCAGTTTGCCAATTTGGTAAAGGTTCAAAACCTTTTTCTTGTAATTTACTGGTATCTAAACGACTATTTTTAGGCCTTTTAGCTAAAGTTGTTCCATATTCTTCAGTAGTAACCGGCGTAACTTTAGTATTTATCCCAGCTTCTTGATATAAGTATTTAGTTAAATCATACCAAGAAATATATTCTCCTTCATTAGTAGCATGATATATTCCGTACTCTTCTTTACTAGCCATATCAAGTAAAAGACGAGCTAAATCCTTAGTATAAGTCGGTCTTCCTATTTGGTCATTAACAACTTTTACTTCATCATGATTTTTACTAACATTTAACATTGTCTTTAAAAAGTTTTTACCATTTATACCAAAGACCCAAGATATACGAACAATATAATATTTATCTAAATATTGTCTTACAGCATCTTCTCCAGCACTTTTACTTAGACCATAATAATTTAAAGGTGATGTTGTTTTACTATCACTTGACCAAGGCTTGTTACCTAAACCATCAAAAACATAATCGGTACTAAGATAAATCATTTTAGCAGAGAGATCATGACAAATTTTAGCTAAATTTTTAGTACTACTATAATTACTTCTAAAAACTTCATTTTTATTTTCTTCTTTTTCAGCATCATCAACTTTAGTCCAAGCTGCACAATGAATAATGACATCAGGATTTATTTCTTTTATTTTTTCTTCTAATAAAGTAATATTTAATAAATCAAGTTTTTGATAAAATTCTAAATTATATTCATCTTTTCTTCCACAGCCTACAACTTCATAACCTCTTTTTAAACATTCTTGATAAACATCGTATCCTAATTGTCCAGTAACCCCTGTAACTAATACTTTCATTTTACCTCCCGTTTCCTTTGATAAGCATTTTGATATTCTTTACTTTTTATTTGTTCTAACCACATAGCATTATTTAAATACCATAAAATAGTTTCTTTTATGCCATCTTCAAATTGATAACTTCTTTTAAAATCTAACTCATTTTCAATTTTACTACAATCAATAGCATATCTTAAATCATGACCTTTACGATCTTCTACAAAACTAATTAATTCTTCACTCTTTTTTAATTCTTTTAATATAATTTTAACTAATTCTAAATTAGTTTTTTCACTTCTACCCCCTAAATTATAAACTTCACAAACTTGACCATTTCTAACAATTAAATCAACACCAACATTATGGTCATGGACATGAATCCAATCTCTAATATTTTCTCCGGTTCCATAAACCGGTATTTGTTCATCATTTAAAGCCTTAGATATTACAACAGGTATTAATTTTTCAGGAAATTGATAAGGTCCATAATTATTCGAGCAACGACTAATCGTAACAGGAAGTCCAAAAGTTCGATAGTAAGCCATAACTAATAAATCAGCACTAGCTTTACTTGTTGAATAAGGACTTGACGTTTTAATAGGCGAATTTTCGGTAAATAACAAATCAGGTCGATCAAGTGGCAAATCACCATAAACTTCATCAGTAGATATTTGATGATATCTTTTAATTTGATTTTTTAAGGATGCTTCTAAAAGATTTTGAGTTCCAATTATATTAGTTGTTAAAAAAATTGTTGGGTTTTTAATAGAATTATCAACATGAGATTCAGCCGCAAAATTGATTACCACATCAAATTTTTCTTTTTGAAATAATTCTAAAATAAATTCACGGTTAGTAATATCACCATATACAAATTTATAATTACTTAAGTTTTCTAAGTTTTCAATGTTATGATAATTTCCCGCATAAGTTAAAGCATCTAAACAAACATATTCATCTAAAGGATATTTTTTAGTAACATAATGCAAGAAATTACTACCAATGAATCCAGACCCACCAGTAACTAAATATTTCATCTTCTTGGCTCCTTTGTAGCTCTTACTAATTTTAATAAATATTCGCCATATTCATTTTTACTTAGTAACTCGGCTCTTTGTTCTAGTTGTTCTTTACTAATCCATCCCCGATAATATGCAATTTGTTCTGGACAACATATTATTTTATCTTTATTCTTTTCAATAGCTCTTATCATATTAGCAGCATCAAGTTCACTATCAAAAGTTCCCGTATCAAACCAAGTAAATTCTTCCCCTAAGATTTCAGCTTTTAATAGCCCTTTATTTAAATACATCTCATTTAAAGTTGTAATTTCATACTCTCCCCTAGCTGATTTAGTTATATTTTTAGCAACATCAGCTACTTTACTTGGATAAAAATATAAACCCGTAATGGCATAGTTAGATTTAGGATATTTTGGTTTTTCTTCAACACTTAAAACATTATTTTCTTCATCTAATTCCATAATACCAAATCTCTCAGGATCTTTTACTTGACTACCAAAAATAGTAGCTTTACCTTCATAAGCATTTATTTTAGCATGTTCTAATATTTCCGTAAATTTATTACCATAGAAAATATTATCACCTAAAACCATGGCACAAGGTTCATCTAAAATAAAATCTTCACCTATTAAAAAGGCTTGGGCTAACCCTTCTGGTTTTTCTTGAACTTGATAAGTTATTTTAATGCCAAAATCACGACCATCTTTTAATAATCTTTTAAAACTATCTTGGTCTTCTCTAGTTGTAATTACTAATATGTCTTTAATACCCGCAAGCATTAAAGTTGATAAAGGATAATAAATCATTGGCTTATCATATATAGG
>CANQSC010000047.1 GCA_947626445.1 uncultured Bacilli bacterium | reverse complement strand
AAACTCGAACTTTTCTTAATTTGATTAGTTCGAGTTTTAATTTATTGTTACTTATGATAAAATTATAAGTAGAAATGTTTATATAATATAAAATATTTTAAAGGAGGGTTTGAATGAATAAAGAAATAATAAAATCTGAAATTAATGTAAATAACAATAAAATTAATGTTATGAGAATAGGAAATAAAGAATATATTTCTCTTACTGATTTGGCTAGGTATGCTGATGAAGATGATCCAAGATATCCTATTCAAAACTGGATGCGTAATAAAGATGTAATTGCTTATTTAGGATTGTGGGAAAAATTAAATAACGAAAATTTCAAAGGTGTCGAATTCGACACGTTTAAAAATGAAGCTGGCAGTAATAAATTTAAAATATCACCTCAAAAATGGATTAAGGAAACGAATGCAATTGGAATAATATCTAAATCAGGTAATAATGGTGGGACTTATGCTTGTAGTGATATAGCTTTAGAATTTGCAAGTTGGCTATCTCCAGAATTTAAATTATATGTTATACAAGAATTTGAAAGATTAAAAAGAAATGAAGCATATAAATATAAAGTTGAATGGACTGCTAGTCGAATGCTTGCTAAATCTAATTATCATATTCATACCGATTCAATTAAAGAAAATATTATTCCTAAATTAACTGAAAATCAAAAACAATATGTATATGCCGAAGAAGCTGACGTTTTAAATGTTGCTTTGTTTGGTATGACTGCGAAAGAATGGAGAAAGAAAAATCCAAATAATGAAGGAAATATTAGGGATTACACAGATTTGAAACATTTACTTATTTTATGTAATTTAGAAAATATAAATGCAGAACTTATTAATGATGGTTTACCACAAAGTGAAAGATTAATAAAACTTAATAATTCAGCTATTAGGCAAATGAAAATCTTAGAAAATGATAAGTCTATAAAGGAACTTGAGAATTTAAATAAAAAATTAATAGATACTAATTAATTATAAAATTTAGAAAATAACTTGCCATTATCGAATCTAAATGTAAATCTAAAAGTTTATAATGAATTATATCATCCTAAATATATGATAAGAATTAGTCTAAAAGATTTTGGCTTTAATAATATTAAATCGGTACCGTTATATGCTGTCTTTTGTATAAATAGTAATATATAAATTAAAAAACTCCTTAAGGGAGTTTTATTCATCTAAAATATCAACATTATATTTCTTAGAAGTATTATCATATGTTACTTTTATTTTAGTATCTTTATAATCAAAGTCTTCTGTTAAAATAAGATAACCATCATCTGCTAAATCTTTACCATATAAGAAATTTTCACTATCTTTTTTAAAATCTTTTTCATGAGTTCTAATGTATGCTTCAGTTGCAATCTTTAAAGTATTTTTTCCTTCTTCTAAAATTTCTTCTTCGTTATTTATATCTTGATAAGCAAAACTAATTCTTGTTATAGCTACCCCAAATCCAACCGCAATAATAGCTAATAAGATTATTAATTCTTTAATTGCATATCCATTATTGTTCATTTTTTATTCACCTACTCTAATAACATTCTATCATGTATTTTTATTAAAGTAAAATTAAATTTTTTTCAAAAAAACTATTGACAAAATATATAATGTGGTTTATTATGATAATGCAATTGTTCTTTGACAATTAGATAATTGAACCATATGAAAGACTTAGGAAGCAACTAAGTATGGATTTCTCTTATGCTTATTACTAGTAGGTGCGAATCTATTAGGGATTGAGTTGTAATAATTAGTAATAATTTTATGGGACTATCAAAGATAGGAAAGAGAGAAAAGTGCTTTTGTGAATTGGTTTATAAGGTACAGAACTAATCGTGGTCATCATAAACTTTTTTGGTAGAAAACAAAAAGAATAATTAACAAACTTACTAGATTTCGCAATCTAGAGAGTTTGTTAAAAGGCGACTAAGCCATTTGCAGTTGAGCGTAGTAATACGTTATAAGATTAGAAACTGGTAAAAGTAGCACAAAGCTGCAGGATAAAAGTGGAGTTAACACTGATACTGTTAAAATATTGTAAATGAAAAAACCTATGCGTGTGAAATTTGGAAGTGCAAGCCTTCTTTAGTGGTAAAAGGTAAGTGAAGAATAAGGGTCGCGACCTTATGAGGGCACTTACTGGCTAATGACTGAAATAAAAAATAAATTGATTGCAAAAGTAATGAGAGAATCATCACTTATCTAATTGTGAGAGAATAATTGAAAAAACCTTTTTATGAAGGTTTTTTAATTTAGAATATAAATGAATAGATTTAAATAAGTTGCAAATAATATCCAGATTAAGTATGGTATTTGTAAATAACCAGCAATTTTCTTTTGCTTAAACATTTTAATAATCATTATAATAACTAAAATATCTAAAATAATAATCCAAATTATTGATATTAATCGCCATTTTAAAATGAAAAAGATAATTGACCATAAAGCATTAAAAGTTAATTGAATATAATAGATATTTTTTATTTCTCTAGTAATTAAATTATCATTATCTAAAATTCCATAAGATATACCCATTAATATATAAAGAATTGTCCAAACTATTGGAAATAAAATACTAGGTGGAGAAAAAGCTGGTTTAATTAAAGAATTATAATCAATGTTAGGTCCAATTAATAGTCCAACAATTCCCCCAATAATTACCGGTATTAAAATGGCTTTAATAAACTTCTTCATAATCCCTCCTCGTATAAACTTTATTTTTAGTTTAGCCAAAATATACCTAGTTATACTTTTAAGATTTTTACTTCTTTTTCTTTTAGAATTTCTTTTATAAAAAGTGAAGGATTATATTTGTTAGTGATTAAATAAACATCTTTTTTAGCTCTTGTTAAAGCAGTATAAAATAATCTTCGTTCTTCTTCAAAAGGGTAAGTAAAATCTTTTTTTACTAAAGATAAGACAATATCATCTTTTTGCTTATTTGGAAAACCATATATGCCATCAATCATATTTAAAATAATAACATGATCACATTCTAATCCTTTAGAAGCATGAATTGTATAAAACTTTATTCTGCCTTCTTTATAATCTTTATTAGTATATTTTTTTAAATCATAATGAGTTCTTCCTAAGATAAAAATATTATCTTCTTTAGGAATTAAATTGATTATCTTATTTAAAGTTTCTTGATAATTTTTTTCATAAACTACATAGATAGGATTAGCTAAATGACTTTTACTTTTTAAATGCTTATCAATTTGATTAGGATTTTTTAAAATAAAATTACCAGCAACATTAACTAATTCTTGACTGTTACGATAAGTTGTTTCTAATTTATAAATCTTAGCTTGGGGATAGTATTTTTTAAAATTTAAAAAGAGGTTAATATCGCTTCCAGAAAAATGATATATTGATTGATAATCATCTCCACATACACATAAACTAGCGTTATTTAATTTAACTAATTCTCTAATTAAATTAAATCTTAATAAAGAAGTATCTTGAAATTCATCAATTAATATTAATTTATAGGGTAGTTTTGGTTTTTCCTTCTTTAATCTTTTGATAGCTAATCTTATCATATCATCAAAATCTATTAAGTCTTTTTGACTTTTTTCTTTTTCATATAAATTATATATCGCATATAAAATAATTAATAAATGATGTTTTTTACTAACTTTAAAAAAATTTAACCAATCTTCTTTAGAAAAAGTATTACTAGAATATAAATCTAAAAATTGTTTTATAACTTTTTTAATTGGTTTTAAATTTTTCTTTTGGTATTGGAAATTTTTAAAAGGACCATATATTTTTAAAATTGAGTATACACTTTTTTTAGTATGTTGATTTTCTTTGAAATTGTTATTAAAAAAATTATCTATAACTATATCTTTTAAATTATCATCAGCTATCATAAAATCTAAATCATTAATAAATCTTAAAGCTAATTTATGAAAAGTATAAGTTGGAATATTAACATGACAATTTTTTAAAATATTATTATGCATATTTAAGACTGCTTCATTAGTAAATGATATAGGACATACTTCATGAGGTTTAATTAAATTATTTTCTAACATATATTTTAATTTACCAACTAAAGTTAGAGTTTTACCAGAACCAGCTCCAGCAATAATTAAAGAATATTTGGGATTTTCTAAAATTGGCTTTTTTTGTTCTTCATCTAAATAGTAATTGTTAATAATAATATCTTCTTTCATAGCTCCATTATAACGCTTTTAGTTTGGTTATTTTGACAGGTTTTGTCGAGATTAATAAATTCTTATTTTTCTTTTGTTATAATGCCAAAGAAAAGAGGTAATTTTATATGTATAGACCTACTTATGCTGTTATAAATAAAGATATTTTAAAAGAAAATATTAAAGAAATTAAAAAAACTTATCCTAGTTATGAATATTATATTGGGGTTGTTAAAAATGATGCTTATCATCATGGTATTAAAATTGTTAATGAGCTAATTAAAGGGGGAATAAATTATTTAGCCGTATCTTCTTTAGATGAAGCAATATTAGTAAGAAAAATAAATAAGAATATTCCTATATTATGTTTAGAAGTAATTTCCTTAGATTATCTTGATTTAATTATTAAAAATAAAATAACTATTACAGTAGAAAGTTTAAGTTATTTAAAAAAATTAGTTAATCAAGATGCTAATGATTTAATTACCATTCATTTTGCTATTGATAGTGGAATGCATCGTTTAGGCTTTTTTAAAGAAGAAGAGTTAACTAAAGCTTATATGTTAATTAAAGAAAGTAAAAATTTATATTTAGAGGGTATCTATTCGCATTTTGCCACTTCTGGCGTTCAAGATATTTATTACGATTATCAAGTTAAACGTTTTTTAGAAATTACTAAAAATATTTATTTAGAAGATATTCCCATTGTTCATTTAGGTCGTAGTCTAACTTTAGTAAGTCATGAAAAATTAAATTTTTGTAATGGCATTCGTTTAGGAATTGTAATGTATGGTTTTAATCAAAGTCGAAAGATAAATAGTAAATATCAATTATTAAAGATTAAAAGAATCCAAAAAAAATATCATTTAAGTAAAACTACTTTAGAAAATAATCTAAAAGTAAAACCTTCTTTTGCTCTTTATTCTTCAGTTATGAGTAGAAGAAAAATTAAAAAAGGTGAATTTGTTGGTTATGGAGCCAATATTGTAAATGAATCAGGTTATATTTATACCATTTGTATTGGTTATGCAGATGGTGTTGATAAGAATTTTAAATATGTCTTAATTAATAAACAAAAATGTTTAATTATTGCCGATTGTATGGATATGTTATTAGTTTTTTCACAAAATAAATATGAGGTAGGAAGTAAAGTTGAAATTTTTGGGGAGAATAGAAGTATTTTTGAAGTTTTAAAAACACTTAATATTAATGCTTATCATTTGTTTAATCAAATTAGTAATCGAGTACCAAGAATATATGAAAGTAAAGGTGATTAAAATGGATTTTAAAATACTTATTTTAGGTAGTGATGCTAATGCTTATTATATGGCTAGATGTTATTATGAAGCTACCAATAAAAAAGCTCATTTAATTGGTAAAGAAAGATTAGCTTTTACTAAATATTCTAATATTTTAACTGTTGAATATAATCCTAATTTATGGCAAGAAGATATTTTTATTAAAACTGTTAATAACTATGCGAAAAGTTATATAACTAAAAAGATATTATTAGTAAGTACTAATGAAACATATTCCAAATTAATAGCTAAAAATAATGATAAATTATTACCTAATTTAATTTTTCCTAAACAAAATCTAGAAGTTTTAGAAACGCTTATTAATAAAGAATTATTTTATAAAACTTATCAAAATGAAAACTTACATTTTCCGGAAACTTATTTTTATAATCTTGATGATGAATTATTACCAATCCTAGATTATCCTTTAATATTAAAACCTGCTAATGTAATAAGTTATAATCATTTAAATTTTAATGATAAACATAAAATATATAAAATTAATTCTTTAGATGAACTACAAAAAGTTATTAAGAAAATAAAGGATGCTGGATATCACGATAAAATAATTTTACAAGAATATATTTCTGGTGATGATTCTTATCTTTATGATAGTGTTGTTTATGTTGATTCTAATCATAAAGTTAAAGTTATTAGTTTTGCGCAGATAGGTCTTCAAGAACATTCTTTAAGTATGGTTGGTAATGCGGCAACTTTAATTAATGGTTATTCAACGCATCCTAATGCCCCAATTAAAGAAATGAAAGAAACCATTATTAATTTTATGGAAAAAATTGATTATGTTGGTTTTGCTGAAATTGATATGAAGTATGATAAGAATAGTAATACTTTTAGAGTACTAGAAATCAATGCTAGACAAGGAAGAAGTAGTTATTATATTTCTAAATTAGGTGCTAATTTAATTTTAGTAATGGCTAATGATTTAATAGCTTGTAAAGAATTACCGTTATTAGATTTAAATAATGAAGTATTACTTTCTTTTGTACCTAAAAGTATTGTTAAAAAATATATTAAGAATGGGGATTTTAAAAAGAAAGCTTTATCGATGTGGAAAAAAAGAGTAAGTCCAATGGAATGCAATTTAGATACTAATTTAAAAAGGTTTCTATTAATGAAGAAAAGATTATGGCATTATAGAAAAGATTTTAAAAATGCTTATTGGACATCTTAAAATAGGGAAGGGTAGATTTTTATGTGTGGAATAGTTGGTTTTTGGGATAAGACGAGAATTAAGAAAAAAGAAGAGATAATAAGAAAAATGGCTTTAAAAATTGAACATCGAGGACCAAATGGTGAAGGTTATTTTTGTGATTCAAATATTGCTTTAGGTCATAAAAGACTTGCTATTATTGATTTAGAAAACGGCGAACAACCAATGATTAGTAATGATCATAATTTAATTTTAGTATTTAATGGCGAAATATATAATTATCAAGAATTAAGATTTGAATTAGAAAGTAATGGCTATGTTTTTAAAACTAAAACGGATACAGAAGTATTATTATATGGTTATGATAAATATAAAGAAGAAATTTGTAATAAATTAAGAGGGATGTTTGCTTTTGTTATTTATGATATAAAAAAAGAAATGCTTTTTGGGGCAAGAGATCATTTTGGCATGAAACCATTATATTATTATCAAGATGATAACTTTTTTTGTTTTGCTTCAGAAATAAAAGCGATGTTAGAACATCCTAAATTTAAAAAAGAGATTAATAAAGATGCTTTAAAAATGTATTTAATGTTTCAACATTCAGCTAAAGATGAAACTTTTTTTAAAAATGTTTATCGTTTAAATCCCGGACATTATTTTATATATAAAAATAATAAATTAGATATTTATCCATATCATGAATTTAACTTTATAAAGAAAAATCAAAATTATCAAAAATTAAAAAAAGAAATGCAAAAAGAATTAGCTTCATCTGTTAATTATCATTTAACGACTAGTGATGTAGAAGTGGCATCTTATTTATCGGGTGGGGTAGATTCATCTTATGTAGTAAGTCTAGCTAAACCAAGTAAAACTTTTTCGGTAGGATTTAGTTATGAAGGATTCGATGAAACTAGTTATGCTAAAAGTTTAAGTGAAGAATTAGGTTTAAAAAATAAAAGTATTAGTATAAGTGCTGATGATTTTTTTGATAGTCTTCCAACTATTATGTATTATACCGATGAACCTCATGCTAATTTATCAACAGTTCCGCTTTATTTTTTATCAAAGTTAGCAAGTAAGGATGTTAAAGTTGTTTTAAGTGGCGAAGGCGCTGATGAATTATTTGGGGGATATAATGAATATTATGATCCTTTATTATTAAGAATTTATTTAAAGTTTCCTTTATGGTTTAGAAGTAAAATAAGAAAAATTTGTCAAAAACTACCACATTTTATGGGCCGTAATACTTTAATAAAGTATGGACTACCTTTTGAAGAAAGATATATTGGTCATGGAAGTTTTTTAGAAAATGATGAAGCAAATAAAATATTAGCTGATGAACTTAAAAGTGAAGAGAGTATTAGTAGCATTTTAAAGCCCTATTATAATTTAGTTAAAAATGAAAGTGAATTAACTAAAAAAAGATTTTTAGATTATTATTTTTGGCTTCCTAAAGATATTTTACTTAAAGCTGATAAAATGAGTATGGCTAATAGTGTAGAATTAAGAACACCTTTATTAGATATAAATTTATTTAATCTTACTAAAACAATTCCTAATAAATATTTAATTAAAAATAAAACCACAAAATATATTTTTAGAGATATAGCTTTAGATAATTTACCAAAATCTTGGGCTAAAAGAAGAAAATGTGGTTTTCCGGTGCCTTTTTCTAAATGGCTTAGAATCGATAAATATTATAATATCGTTAAAGAGGCTTTTTCCAAAAATTATGTTAAAGAGTTTTTTGATACTTGTTATATAAATCAGTTATTAGATAACCATTATAAAGGCCTTGAAAATAATGGTCGGAAAATATATAATATATATTGTTTTTTAGTATGGTATGATGAATTTTTTGCATAAAATATACTAAAAATAATTGACATTACCAAAATGGTTTGATATTATTGATAGTGTCAAAAAGACATGGGCGTTTAGCTCAGTTGGTTAGAGCATCTGCCTTACAAGCAGAGGGTCTGCGGTTCGAGTCCGTAAACGCCCAC
>CANQSC010000046.1 GCA_947626445.1 uncultured Bacilli bacterium | reverse complement strand
AATATGAATTTACATCGTAAAGGAAATATGGTTACTAACTTTAGTGTTGGACAAACTGCAGGCGATTTAAAGAGAAAAGCTAATAGTGAAGTAGTAACAATTAAGAATGCTAATGGAGCCGTTATTGGGGATAGTGAAAAAATTGGTACAGGATATACAATGACCTTCAAAAATGGTGAGACTGTGACTATAGTTGTATATGGAGACTTAAACGGTGATGGTAATATTAATTCAGCAGACCTTTATAAGATGCGACTTACTTTATTAAATAAAACTAAATTAACTGGTGCTTACTTAGAAAGTGCTCATGTTCATAATATTTCTGGAAGTGTCAATTCAGCTGATTTATATAGATTAAGATTACATTTACTAGGTAAAAAACTTATTAATCAATCATAGGAGTGATAGTATTGAAAAAGAAAATTATCTTTGGAATTATGTTATTAAGCTGTATTAAAGTTGTTAATGCAGCTTCTGTTTCCGTTAGTGCTAGTTCTAATTATGTTACTAATGGAGGAACAGTTACTTTTTATGTAAATATTAATGGTGTTGCTTGGCAATTAAGTGGATATTCTGCTGGAGCAACATCTGGTTGTAGTTTTGAAGATGCTGATGATGCAAAAGGTGATCATAATATAAGTAAATCTATACCAGTTTATTGTAAAGCAACATCAGTTGGACAAATAAGTTTTACCGTAACTGGGAATGTTACTGATGCCAGTGATGGTAATGCAGTTGAAGTATCTGGTTCTAAAACCGTTACTGTTCAACCACCTAGAGAATTAGATGCTAATAATAACTTAGGTTCATTAGGTGTTGAAGGTTATAAAATAACTCCGGCTTTTTCAGCTGATACTTTAGAGTATAGTGTTGAAGTTCCATCAACTGTTAGTGATGTTACTATTACTGGTAGTCCAGCAAGTGGATATGCTTCCATTGCGGGTACTGGTAAAAAAGAAGTAAATGAAGGAGCTAACTTATTTATAATAACTGTTACTAGTGAAACCGGTACACCTAAAGAATATAAATTAACTGTTAATGTAAAAGATGATAATCCTATTAAAGTTAAAATTGGTGAAGATGAATACACTGTTATGAAAAATGCTAAAAATATTGTTAAACCAGAATTATATGAACAAACAACAATTAAAATTAATAATATTGATGTACCAGCTTTTTATAATGAAACAACTAATATAACATTAGTAGGTATTAAAGATAGTAAAGGAAATGTTAGATTAGCAATTTATGATAAAGATAAAAATACTTATGAACTATATGAAGAAAATAAATCAGATCAAATGATTTTATTAATTCGTCCTATTAATGAAATAAAAGAAGGTTATATTAAAAGTACCGTTAAAATTGATGATGTTGAATATGAATGTTTAAAAGTAAATGAAGAATCAGAATATGCTATTATTTATGCAACTAATTTACTTACTGGAGAAGATGATTATTATTTATATGATAGTAAAGAAAATTCTTATGTAAGATATAGTGAAGAACAATTAGAACCTTTAAAAAATGAATTAAATAAATATAAAGATGTAGTTAAATATTTAGTTATTGGTTTAGGGGTAATAGGTTTATTATTAATAATTAGTTTAGTAACAAGACCTAAAAAGAATAAAGAAGTAATTGTAAAAGAAAAGAAAAATAAAAAAGAAAAGAAAGAAAAAACTAATGAAGAAGATTTAGTTGTTTTAGAACCTGAAGAACTAAAAGAAGAAAAAAAGCCTTCTAAAAAGAAAATAGAAGTTAAAGAAGATGAAAAAGTTCCTGAAGAAAAGGTTGTTAAAAAAAGTAAAAAACAATCTCAAAAAGATGCGATAAAAAGTGTTGAAGAAGCAACTATGATTATTGAAAATTTTGAGAAAAAAGTTAGAGAAAAAGAATTAGAAAAACAAAAAGAAGAAGAACCAGAAGAAACAATGTATGATATTTTTGAAGATGATAGAAAAAGAAAGAAAAGAAAGTAAATTAGTTTAGTTGAAATAAAAACTATAGTTTGCTATAATGATAATGATATATCTAGTTAAGTGTTAGGTGCTCTCCAACCATAAATAACTATTCTTTTATGGGAGGAGGAAATTGTATGACAAAAAGAGAAAAAGCTTTTTATCGTATAATTAAATTTTTATTTATATTAGTATTTTTATTAATATTTATATTAATTTATAAAATAAACTAAAAAAATGAAAAAGTACCTTTTCACTCATTTGTGTTAAAAGGGCTTTTTCCAAAAAACAAAAACTTTTTTAGAGAGTATCCAATTACGCGAATAATTAGATATATCTCTTTTTTATTGTATGAAGTTTCCTTCATCTGTATACATCATAGCAAAAATAATAAAAAAATGCAAGAAATTTATTGACTTGGGGGGGGGGTAAAGTGTTACAATATAAACGAAATAGAAAAGAGGAATTGTATGTTTAAGAAATGTTTAAGCATCTTAGTTATTGCAACAGTATTTCTAATAGGAAGTACACAAGTTTTAGCCTCTACAGTTGGTATTTCTGGAACAACAAAAGAAGGCTGGATTTTTGAAGGGAGTGGCAGTACTTATTATATTAGCGAATTTGCTGATTATAGTGCTACTAGTATAACTATTCCTGAAGAAATTAATGGAGTAAAAGGAGGAGTTTTTGAATTACCATTATTTGAAAAATTTACTAATTTAAAAGAAATTCATTTTGCAAGTAAATTTAATAATGATACAAATGCTGTACCTTGGATTACTAGAGTAGATCAAAAAGAGTTATCAAAAGAAACTCAAGAATATTTATCTAAAAATGTAACTGTTTATGGTTATGAGTATGATGAAGTTGAAGATGGTGCTGATAATGCCATGTTATCGCCTAAAGGTTTTGCTAGTAGATATAATATGAAGTTTGTTAATTTAGCAAATGATGATGAAAAATCCAAAGGGGCATTAGATAGTATACCTGATGAAATTAGTGTCGATATTAAGGAATCTGAATATTTTGCTGAAGAAAATGGTAGTGTAACTTTTCCAGGTAAAGGTGTAATTGAGAGTCAAATCAAGAAAATATTAGAGGATAAAGGTTTTGATTTATCTGATGTTAGTATAGATGCTAGTATTGGTGGATATTTTGATGATATTCATAATATTTATGTAAATGTTTATGTTGGAGGTAAATCTAATAATAAATATGTAAAAGTTACATATAGCAATACTAAAAATCGTGATGAAAAAATTGCTAAGGAAATTGAAGATTATCTATCTAAAGTTGCATTAGAAGATACAACATCTACTTTTAATATTAATGATGCTCAAATGCGTTATAATTTATCTATTGAAGGCCGCGCTAATAAGATGGCTAACGATTTAGGTGTAGAAATCTTAATCGGAACTCATAAAGGTAGCGGTGAAATAAATGAATATTATAATAGAAGTACATTATATTTCATAAAAGATGATATTTTATATGCTGCTAAAAATTTTCATATTCATATTTATGGTAATGAAGATAAACCATCTTATGTAAATGAAGTAATTAGTAATGTTACTGTTGATACTTCTAAAGATACTGATGTTGCTATTGCCGCAGAAGCACTTGATAATACTAGTAAAGATTATTTAAATATTGTTGAAACAGCTAAGAAAAAAGGATATGGTAATATTCTAAATACTTATGAATTACATGTCGTAAAAGGGGAAATTAAAAATGGTATTAACATTATATTTACTGTTGGAAAAGAATATAATGGTAAACAAGCTTTAGTTTTACACTTAAAGAAAGATGGTACTTATCAAGAAGTCCAAAAAGAAATTGTTGATGGTAAAATTGATATTAATGTAAATGAACTTTCACCATTCTTAGTAGCCATTAAAGATGAAAGAGTTTTAGATAATGTTCCAAAAACTGGAGACAGTAATATAATGATGATTTTAAGTATCTTAACAATTATGACATTAAGTTTATTAACTCTAGTTATTAAAATAAAAGATTAATAAAGGGTGAAAAATTCACCTTTTTTTTGTAAGAAGGTATAGTAGATGAAAATTAAGAAAAAATATAAAATTATTGGTCTTAGTATTATTTTAGTAATTTTAATTGCATGTCTATCTTATTTTGTCTTTATTAATTTTAGAGATAAAAAATTAAATCAAGAATTACAAGAAAATATTCCTAATATTGAAATTGATACTAGTGAAGAAATAGATGTAAATAAAGAAGTTTTTAAGACAGTTATTGATTTACAAAAAACAAATGAAGACGTCAAGGGATGGATTAAGATTAATGATACTAAAATTAATTATCCATTATTGCAAGGAATAGATAATGATTATTATTTAAATCGTAATTATCAAAAGGAATATAGTAGTTATGGATCAATATTTATTGATAAAGATTCTAATTTAGATGATGTTAATTCTAATGTAATTATTTATGGTCATAGTATGAATGATCAAGAAATGTTTCAAAATTTATTAAATTATAGTAATAAAGAATATTATGATAGTCATAAAATAATTGAAATATATACTAACAATGAAGCAAGAAAGTATGAAATAGTAACTGTTTTTAAATCAAGAGTATTCTATCAAGATGAACAAAATGTTTTTAGATATTATTATTGTCATGATTTAAGTAGTGAAGAAAAATATAATGATTATGTAAATAATTGTAAAAATTTAGAACTTTACGATACGGGAATTGATGCTCATTTTGGTGAGCAATTAATAACTTTAATTACTTGCGAATATTCAGAAGATAATGGTCGAATGGTTGTAGTAGCTAAAAGAGTTTCGTAAATTAACGTAAATTGACGTCAATTAAAAAATATACCAAAATTGAAAATTGGTATCTTTTTTTTGACCAATTTTGAAAATTCGCTAGACCAATTTTGAAAATTGGGAGTATTTTTTGGGTTAATTTTGGAAAATTGGTATTTTGACTTTCTTTTTATAAATATATAAAGTGTTGGTAGAAAGGAGGTAGAAGATATGAATACTTGTGCTAAACATATTAGAATTCTTATTAATGAGGTACCTAATTTAGATTATTATGTTACTAATGAATTATATCCTTTAGCTAAAGAAATTGGGGAGCAAGTTGAATGTGAAGATATCGTAGTAAATTATAATTTAAAGAGTGATAGTCCAAAATGTATTCAAAAAGTTGTATTTAATAATACTACTTATTATGAAATTAATTTTGAAAAAGCTTATAGTGTTTCAAGAAATTCATTTAATAAATTAGAAAGATATTTAATTAATTTTATTAGATTGTTTTTTCAAGATAATGCAACAGAGTTAATAACCTTTTTAAAAGAATTAAATTGTGTAAGTGAAGATAATTTATTAGAGATTGAATTTAATTACAATCAAGAGAAAAAGAAGAATTATAAGAAAAGATTAAAAGAATTAGTAGAGTGTTAATGTAATGTGTGGTATAATGTTATTATGAGTGAGTGCTTATGAAATATAATTTGTTACAACAAGCTTTTGGATTTAATGAAATTAAAAATATCAAAGAATATCAAAATTACAATTTAATAAAAAATAAGACAGATAAAGAGGAAATATTAGATTTATTTAATAATGAAGTATTATTTGATAAAGAAGATGAAATATCAGCAGAAAAAGCAATAGAAAGGCTTGCCGTAAAAAAACAAGATAATTTTTACGATTATTATGCTTGAAAAATTTTTAACTAAAAAAATGCTTTTAATTTCATAAAATAATTTTAGCTTCAAAATTAATGATTGAAATACGAACAAGTATATGCTATAGTATTTTTGCTATTTAATTTGGCAAACTATAGATGGAGTGATTATTTATGGATAAAATAATTGTTAAGGGTGCTAGAGAAAATAATTTAAAAAATATTGATATTGAATTGCCTAAAAATAAATTAATTGTTATGACAGGTGTATCTGGTTCAGGGAAAAGTAGTTTAGCTTTTGATACTATTTTTGCAGAAGGGCAAAGAAGATATGTTGAAAGTTTATCGGCTTATGCTAGACAATTTATTGGGGGAGTAGAAAAACCTGATGTTGATAGTATTGAAGGTTTAAGTCCTAGTATATCTATTGACCAAAAAACTACTAATAAAAATCCAAGAAGTACGGTTGGAACTATTACTGAAATTTATGATTTTTTAAGACTGTTATTTGCCAGAATAGGTGTTCCGTATTGTCCTAAACATCATATACCTATTGAAAGTCAAAGTATTGAAGAAATGACTAATAAAATTATGGAATATGATGAAGGTACTAAATTAGAAATTATGGCTCCGATTGTGCATGGAGAAAAAGGAACTCATAAAGATTTATTTGATGATTTAAGAAGTAAAGGATATTCTAGAGTTAGAGTAAATGGAGAAGTTTATACTTTAGATGAAGATATTGTTTTAGAAAAAAATAAAAAAGATAATATTGATGTTGTTATTGACCGAATTGTTTTAAAAAATGAAGAACGTTCAAGAATATTTGAAGCAATTGAAGCAAGTACTAAACTTGCTGATGGCAAAGTTGTTATTCATATTATTGGTGGGGAAGAAATTTTAATGAGTGAACATTATGCTTGTTTAAAGTGTAATTATTCCATACCTGAATTAGAACCAAGATTATTTTCATTTAATAGTCCTTATGGAGCTTGTCCTGCTTGTAAAGGTCTAGGTACAAAGTTAAAAATTAGTGAAAATTTAATTATTCCTAATAAAGATAAAAGTTTAAGTAATGGTGCTATAGTAGCATATAATACTGATAATAGTATAATGAATACAACTTTTAAAGCTATTTGTGATTATTATGATATGGATATTAATGCACCAATTAAAGATTTGCCAAGAGATAAATTTGAATATATTTTATATGGAACACCTGATCCTATACCTATTAAACACATTGCTAAAAATGGGAATGTTAGACAAAGTAATGATTATTTTGAAGGCGTTATTAACAATTTAGAAAGACGTTATATGGAAACTTCTAGTACATGGATTAGAGAATGGTTAGAAGGTTTTATGATTGAGACTGATTGTAGTGTTTGTCATGGAACAAGATTACAAGATAGTGTTTTATCCATTTATATTAAAAATAAAAATATTTATGATTTAACAACGATGAGTATTAAAGATTTAAGAGAATTTTTAAGATCTTTAAAACTTAGTAAAGAACAAGAAAATATTAGTAGATTATTACTTAAAGAAATTGATAATCGGTTAAGTTTTTTAATTAATGTAGGTTTAGAATATTTATCACTTCATCGAAAAGCTGGAACATTATCAGGTGGCGAATCACAAAGAATTAGACTTGCTACTCAAATAGGTAGTAAATTATCTGGAGTATTATATGTTTTAGATGAGCCTAGTATTGGTCTGCATCAAAAAGATAATGAAAAGTTAATTGCTAGTTTAAAAGAAATGCGGGATTTAGGTAATACTTTAATTGTTGTTGAACATGATACTGATACAATGCTTGCTAGTGATTATTTAGTTGATATTGGACCACTTGCTGGAACAGAAGGTGGATATGTTGTTGCTAAGGGTACACCAGAAGAAGTAATGGCTTGTGATGAAAGTATTACGGGACGTTATTTAAGTGGAAAAGAAAAAATTGAAGTTCCAAAGAAAAGACGTAAAGGAAATGGTAAATATCTTGAAGTTGTAAAAGCCGAAGAACATAACTTAAAAAAGATTAATGTAAAATTTCCTTTAGGTAAATTTATCTGTGTTACAGGCGTTTCTGGTTCAGGTAAAAGTACTTTAGTAAATGAAATCCTTTATAAAACTGTTGCTAATAAGTTATATCGTAGTAAAGAAGAACCAGGTAAATGTAAGGAAATTAAAAATCTTGATTTAATTGATAAAGTTGTAATGATTAGTCAAGATGCAATTGGAAGAACACCAAGAAGTAATCCGGCAACTTATGTTGGGGTATTTGATGATATTAGAGACTTATATGCTAATACTAAAGAAAGTAAAATGCATGGTTATGATAAAGGAAGATTTTCTTTTAATGTTAAAGGTGGACGTTGTGAAGCCTGTTGGGGTGATGGCGTTAAAAAAATTGAAATGCATTTTCTACCAGATGTTTATGTACCTTGTGAAGTTTGTGGAGGAACTCGTTATAATAGAGAAACTCTAGATATTCGTTATAAAGGTAAAAATATTAGTGAAGTATTAGATATGAGAGTTAATAAAGCAGTTAAGTTTTTTGAAAATGTGCCAACTATTAAAAGAAAGTTAGATGTTTTAATGGATGTGGGATTATCTTATATAAAACTTGGTCAAAGTGCACCGACTTTATCTGGTGGGGAAGCCGGAAGAGTTAAATTATCTAAAGAATTACAAAAAAAGCCTACTGGTAAAAGTTTATTTATTTTAGATGAACCTACTACTGGTCTTCATAGTGCGGATATTAAAAAATTAATTGCTATTTTAAATCGCATTGTTGATAACGGCGACACAGTAATTGTTATTGAACATAATTTAGATGTTATTAAAGTAGCTGATTATATTATTGATTTAGGCCCTGATGGTGGCGATGGTGGAGGAACTGTTGTCGCGACTGGAACACCAGAAGAAGTTAGTAAAGTAGATAATTCTTACACAGGTCAATGGCTTAAAAAATATTTAAATTAGAAAATATAGCATTAAGAGAACAAATATAGTGGGAAATTTAATTTTTTGTCTAATTTGTTCTTTTTTTGCTAAAAAAGTTTTTCAATTGTAGTTGAAAAAAAATAAAAAAAAGGAAGTTTTTTGGTTATACCTGAAAAACTTGACAAAACTATGATGAAAAAATTATACTCTCAAGTAGCAAGAAGTATAATAACTGAAAAAGTAAAAAAACGAGAAAAAAATCATTTAGCAATAAACGATAATTATAAAAAAATAATACTAACTATGAATATGTGAAAATTAAGCAAATAGAAGTTGCACTGTGGTTTAAAATAATCATTACTTCTTGACATAGGGGGGGGGGTATAGTGGTAATATTTATATATAGTAGGAGGCTATGTATA
>CANQSC010000045.1 GCA_947626445.1 uncultured Bacilli bacterium | reverse complement strand
AGTTGATGCCATAACTAAGAAAAAAGGTGATTTATTATTATCTGGGTCTTATATTATCAGTGGTAATTGTCTTGCTAGGATAGAACATATTGGTAAGGATAATTATACTTCTAAAATATCTCATGATGCTAAAATAGTTAAACCAACTAATTCTATTATTATGAAATCTTTTGAAGATATTTTAAAAATTATTTCTTATTTTATTATTCCGATTGGGATTGTAATGTTTTTTAGTCAATATAATACAACTAATGGTAATATTCCCGAAGCAATATTTTCATCAGTTGCCGCTTTAATTGGAATGATACCAGAAGGTTTAGTTTTACTTACTAGTTCGGTAATGGCCGTAAGTGTTATTAGACTTTCTAAATATAAAGTTTTAGTTCAACAATTATATTGTATTGAAACTCTTGCTAGAGTAGATGTTATTTGCTTAGATAAAACGGGAACTTTAACGGAAGGTAAAATGGTTGTTAAAGAAGTTATTAACTTAAATAAAAAAAATAATTTAGATGAAATACTTACCAATTATGCTTATTTTAGTATGGATGCAAATGAAACAATGAAAGCCTTAAAAGAACATTTTAAAAGTGCTGGTAGTTATGAAGTAACTGATAAAATTGCTTTTTCATCAGAAAGAAAATTCAGTGCTATTTCTTTTAAAAATCAAGGTTCTATTTATTTAGGGGCTCCGGAATATTTACTTAATAAAAATTCTTTAAATAAGATTAAAGATTTAGAAAAATATCAAAATGAGTATCGGGTTTTAGTTGTCGCAAAAGGAAAAGATAAATTAACAAACAAACCAGAGAATTTAGATGCAATTGGTTTAATTTTAATTGAAGATGTTATAAGAAAAGAAGCTTTAAATACTTTAAATTATTTTAAATCTCAAGGAGTAAGAGTAAAAATTATTTCTGGAGATAATGTAAAAACCGTTTTAAAAATAGCAAATAAAGTGGGTTTAGAAAATGTTAAAGGAATTGATTTAGAAAATTTAAGTGAAGAAGAACTAAAAAAAGCTATAAATGAATATGATGTTTTTGGTAGAGTTAAGCCAGAAGAGAAAAAAATAATTATTGAAACATTACAAAAAGATGAACACTGTGTTGCTATGACAGGTGATGGGGTAAACGATGTTTTAGCTTTAAAACAAAGTGATTGTGCAATATCCATTGCTAATGCTACTGATGCCGCAAGAAATGTTGCCCAATTAGTATTACTTGATAATAACTTTGATTCGCTACCAAAGATTGTAGAAGAAGGAAGAAGAACCATTAATAATATTGAAAGGTCAGCATCCCTATTACTTAGTAAAACAACTTATACGATGTTATTAATTATATTTAGTATAATTGTTGGTTCAAGATACTTTTTCGTGCCTATTCAACTTACTTTAATAACCGGTTTTACAATTGGAATACCTTCATTTATTCTCGCTTTAGAGTCTAATAAAGAATTAGTAAGAGGTAACTTCTTATTAAAAATAATGAGTAAGAGTCTTCCTTGTGCTTTAACAGTTTTCTTTGATGTTGCTTTAATTATGGCTTTCTCATATGTATTTGATTTGCCTTATCAATTTTATAGTACAATGGCTGTTTATTTAACAGGAGTAACAGGATTTATTTTCTTATATAAAATAAGTATTCCTTTTACAACATTAAGAAAAATATTATTTGCCCTTTTATTAACTGGTTTTATATATGCTGTAACTTTTCAAAATGAATTCTTTAATTTAATGAATTTTACTCCTCAAACAATTTTAATTGGTTTAGTTTTAATTTTAGATTCATTATATGTCTTTAAGAAATTTTATGCATTAAGTATTAAAATATTTAGTAAATTAGATCCAACAATAAATTAAAAAAATCATTCTTTAACGAATGACTTTTTTGGTTCCATTTCTTTTAAAGCATATTCACAAGCTTGAATAACAAATTTAGAAAATGTTATTTCTGTTCCTTCTAAAACATGTTCAATATCTTTGATTAAAGGTAATGGGAAACGGATTGTTTTATTCTCTGTTTCCTTTTTTTCAGTATTTAATTTAAATGCCATAATATCACTCCTTAACTTAATTGTAAGACAAAAGAAGCAGATAATATGCCTTGCATAATGCAATGCAAAAGTGGTATACTAATTAAAATGGAAGGAAGTAAACTTATGGTAAAAAATAAGAATAAAAAGATATTATATGTAATATTAATAGTAAGTATTTTACTTGTAATAGCAATAGGAGTAACATATGCATTATGGGTAATGACAAAAGAGCAAACAGGAGAGAATGTGGTAAGTACATCATGTTTAAATGTAACAATCGAAAATGAAGAAGATAATATAAGTTTAAAAAATGCGTTTCCAAAATTAGATGAAGAAGGATTAAAAAGTAAGCCATATAAATTTAGTATCAAAAATAATTGTGAAGCTTATGCTGATTATACAATAAATTTAGAGATGTTAAATGAAACAACATTAAATAGTGAATATGTTAAAATAACATTAAATGAAGAAGGAGATAAAGGAGTAGGAGTATTATTAAGCGAATATAAGACATATGAAAAGAAAAAAGCAAGTAATACAAAAGAAGGAAGAGAAATAAAAAGTGGAAGACTAAAACCAAGTGAAGAAAAAAATTATGAATTAAGAGTATGGATAGATGAAGATGTAACCAAAGAAGATAGTATAGAAAATAGTATCTATAAATCAAAGATAGTAGTAGAAAGTGTGTTAGGAGAAAAGCCATATACAGAAAGTATCTTAAATGGAACAGACCCAGTATTAGATGGAGGATTAGTACCAATCAAAATAAGTGAAGAAGATGGAAGTGTAACAAGAGCAGATGAGACAGAAAAATGGTATAGTTATGCCGAACAACAATGGGCAAATGCAGTCATCTTAAAAAGTGGTGTAGAAGATCCAGGAGCAAATGAGGCAATAGAAGAAAGTGACATTGAAAGTTATTTTGTATGGATACCAAGATATAGATATGAAATTTTTGATGAAGGAAACTATGAAGGATTAGGAACCAAAGAAGAAAAAGAACAAATAATAAACATTGAATTTGAAAACAAAGATGAGCCAGTAAAAAGTGGAACAACAAAAGGACAAATGTTAACCCATCCAGCCTTCACATCATTTAATACAAATGGAATATGGGTCGGCAAATTTGAAACAGGATATGATGGAGCAGAAAGTACTACAGCAGCCCAAGTGAATCCAATAGATGAAACAGCATCAATAGAAGCAGCAAATAAAGTCATAATCAAACCCAATGTATATTCATGGCGAGGAATTCAAGTGGCTAAGGCCTATGTTATAGGAAGAAATTATGAAGCAACCTTAAATAGTCATATGATGAAGAACATGGAATGGGGAGCCGTAGCCTATTTACAGAATAGCGAGTATGGAAGTCATGCAAGTGTAAGAATTAATAATAATTCAGATTGTATAACCGGCTATGCAGCAAGATACGAACCAACCATAGGATATACAGCTACCAATGAATTATGTAGTAATATCCCAGAAGCCTGTAATGAATATGGTGGAGTAACAAGTCCAGGAACAGATGGAATATATAATACCAACTACTTTAACAAAGAAAGTGTTGTAGCAAGTACAACGAATAATTATACTGGGGTATTCGATATGAGTGGAGGAGCTTGGGAATACATGATGAGTGGAATAGACGATAATAGTTCAGGAGATGGAAAAACAGGTAAAGTATCATCAGGACAAAATAATACTTCTAACTCAGGATTTAATGGTTTATTAACAGGGACAAATGAAATTATAACAGGAGAAATAAAATTACCAACAGATTCAAGATATTATGATAAATACGATCATAGTACGAGTAATACAACATATAATCGTGGAAAATTAGGAGATTCGACGAAAGAAATGGGGCCATTTTATGATATGGAAAATAAAAGTTTAATTAGAAAAGTTACTAGCTGGTATAATGATGAAGCATTTTTAATTTGCTCAGATTATCCGTGGCTAAGGCGAGGTGGTGATTATTACATGGGTGCCGGCTCAGGTGTAGTAAGTTTTGGCTATGATACTGGATTTGCAATATCAAATATCAGCTTTCGTCTTGTTCTTGCTTTTTAAAATTTAAGTTTAAAAATATTATTTTTACACAATATAAGTATGAGGGATATTATGTCTTTATTATTTATTTGTGTAAAAATTTTTTTTGCTCGTATATTAGATGTATCAATTTCTACCTTAAGACAAATGGTTATGCTAAAAGGTAAATTATTTATTAGTACTATTTTAGCCTTTATTGAGGTTTTTATCTGGTTTGTTGTGGCAAGAGAAGCTTTAACAATGGATATCAATAGTATTTTAATACCTATTTTTTATTCATTAGGATATGCTACTGGAACATTAATAGGTTCATATTTAGCTAAATGTTTTGTTAAAGGTGAAGTATGTATTCAAATAATATGTAATGATGAAAAATTACTTAAAGCTTTAAAATTAAGAGGATATGAAGTAAGTGTTATGACTTTAGATAATAAAAAGAAAATGTTATATTTAGAAGTTAATAGTAAAAGTTTAAAAAAAATTGAAACTTTAATTAAAAAAGCTGATCCAACATCTTTTATTATCTTTAATGATAGTCGAAAAGTAATTAATGGAATGATTAAATAATATCATTTTTTAATATTTTAAGGTATAATAGGCTTTAAGAAAGCGGTGAGTAGTTGTGAAGAAAACTGTTTGTTTAATAGGAAAACCTAATACTGGTAAATCATCTTTATTTAATTGTTTAATTAAAGAAAATCGTTCCATTATTATGGATGAACCTGGTATTACAAGAGACCGAATTTATGGAGTAGTAAATTATAATAATAAAAGTTTTCATTTAATTGATACAGGTGGTATTGATTTAGGAAATGATAACTTTAATGAAGATATTTTAGAACAAGCTAATTTTGCGATTAGTGAAGCTGATTTAATTTTATTTGTTGTTGATGGTAAAGTTGAATTAAGTGCTAGTGATTATAAAATTAGAGATTTATTAATGAAAAGTAATAAAGAAGTTATTGTTGTTGTTAATAAAATAGATAATGAAAAAAGATTAGATGAATTGTATCGTTTTTATGAACTTGGTTTTGAAAAAATTATGGGTATTTCTGTAGTGCATAATAAAGGAATTAAAGAATTATTAGAAGAAGTAACTAATGATTTAAAAGAAAGTTCTAATGAAGAAAATTCTAATTGTAAGTTTTGTTTTATTGGAAGACCTAATGTTGGTAAATCATCACTTATTAATGCTTTATTAAATGAAGAAAGAGCTATTGTAAGTGAAGTAGCAGGTACTACTAGAGATGCTACTGATACAACCTTTAATTATCATGGCAAAGAATATACGATGATTGATACAGCTGGAATGCGTAAAAAAGGTAAAATTAATGAATATGTAGAAAGGTTTAGTTATTTAAGAAGCCTTAAAGCTATCGAGCGAAGTGATGTTTGTATTTTAGTGGTAGATGCTAAAGAAGGAATAATTGAGCAAGATAAACATATTTTAGGAATGGCTATTAATGCTGGTAAAGCTTTAGTTATCTGTGTTAATAAATGGGATACAATTGATAATCCCAATGAAGCAATAAAAGAATGGAAAACTTTATTGGAATACGAATTTCAATTTGCAACTTATGCTAAAATTGTTTTTACTTCCGCTAAAACTAAAAAAAGAATTCATACTTTAATGCCTGAAGTAATCAGTGCTTATGAAAATTATAAACAAGAAATATCAACATCTTTACTTAATGACTGTATAAAAGAAGCTAGTATGTTACATGAAGCTCCATCTTATAAAGGACGCCGTTTAAAAATTAATTTTGTTAATCAAACAGGAGTAATGCCTCCTAAATTTACTTTACGAGTTAATGATAAATCTTTAGTACATTTTAGTTATGAAAGATATTTAGAAAATAAACTAAGAAGTAGTTTCGATTTATCAGGAACCCCAATAATTTTACAATTTAAAAATAAAAATGATGATAATTAAAAGGATGCGGTGGCATCCTTTAATTTGGTTGTTTTTCTTTGGCATCAATTCTTTTTTGCTTAATAATTTTACTTTCATCATAAGTAACTAATTCACACATTGTTGTTTTCATAGCTTTAGCAAGTTCATATAAGTATTCAACACTCATATTGATTTCTCCTCGTTCAATACTTGCTAAGTATTTGGGATTCATATTATACTTAGCATAAAATTTTTCTTGAGATAAACCACTTTGATATCTAATATATCTTAAATTGATCCCAATAATTTTTTTAATATCTTTCATTTACTACCTTCCTTTTCTTAAAGTTTATTGTGTAAAAACTGCTAAGTCTACCCAGTGGTAACTACACAAAATTGACTTTTAAGGCTTTTTATTATAAGATTAAACCAATAAAAGAGGTAGTACATGAAAAAGCAAAAGATTAAAGAATTAGAAAAATTACGTTTAAAATATAATTATTCATATCAACAAATGGCTGATATGTTAAAAATATCAAAATCTTATTATTGGCAAATAGAACATAATAATCGCCGTTTATACTATGATTTAGCAATTAAGATAGCTAAAATATTTCATAAAAAACCTGATGAGATTTTCTATGATTTTTTCATATAATAACCTAGGAGGTTATTAACATGGAATTTAAAGATTCTTTTTTTGATAAAGTAGAAAAAAAGACAAAAGTAGATAAAGATACTATTTTGTCTTTAGCAAATAAATTACAAAAAGGAAATATGAAAGATAAAAATACTTTAAAAGAAGTTATAGATACTTTAAGTAAAATGACTGGTAAAAAAGTTAGTAAAGAACAAGAAGAGAAAATTATCTCAACAATTATTGATGATAAAGTTCCTCAAGATGTTGAAAAAATGTTTTAAAAAAAGATGGAAGAATCCATCATTTTTTTCGATTAAATAGCATATCAAGTGAACAATTATAATTTTTAGCAAATTCAACAGCATACATAGTTGTAATTAAACATTTACCAGTTTCATACTTATGAATATTTGATTGAGTTGTTTGTAGAGTATCAGCTATTTGTTTTTGCGTTAATTTATGCTCTTTACGAAACTTCTTAAAATTATCAGCAACAAGTTGATAATCATTGATTGCTTTAGCTTTAACTTTTTCTTGTTTGTCAGATATACCAAGCATATAATCCATATTAACTTGATAATGATTAGCTAACATATATAATCTTTTTAAAGGAATAATATCTTTTCCGCATTCCCAACCAGCATATGTCGCTCTTTGAACTTTTAAAAATTCTGAGATATCTTTTTGAGTATACCCTTCATAGTTTCTTAATTCTTTTAAACGTGGAAACATTTCAACATCACCTGTTAATATTGTCTCAAATAGTAAGCAAATATTCAAATTTTTGTGGGGGTATATGATGTAAATATGTACAATTTTATAAAATTATTAGAAATATGTCATAGTTTTAGAAAAAAAACATAAGTTGTGATAGGTGATTGTTATGAATAAAAAAGAATTATTACAAGGGGTGGCTAGAAGAGGTAATGGTGAAATCTATTTAGGTGTTGTAGGGGCTGTAAGAACTGGTAAAAGTACTTTTATTAAAAGATTTATTGAAAATTTAGTTGTTCCTAGTATTAGTGATGAATATGAAAAGAAAAGATGCTTAGATGAAATACCTCAAAGTGCTCAAGGAAAAACCATTATGACAACTGAGCCTAAGTTTGTTCCTAGTAATGGAGCTAAAATTAAAGTTGATGATTTTGAAGCTGAAATTAAACTTGTTGATTGTGTCGGTTATGTTATACCTAATGCTCTAGGTTATGA
Source organism: uncultured Bacilli bacterium (assembly GCA_947626445.1). Taxonomy (GTDB): domain Bacteria; phylum Bacillota_I; class Bacilli_A; order RF39; family UBA660; genus Ventrenecus. The sequence continues at coordinate 1,723 of CANQSC010000045.1, read as the reverse complement.
AGATGCTGATGGAAATCCTAGAATGATTAAAACTCCTTGGTTTAGCGAATCAGTACCTTTTGTGGAAGCTGCTGAGATTGGGACAGAAAAAGTTATTAAAGACCATTCAACAATTGGTATTGTGGTTACTACTGATGGTTCATTTGGCGAGCTTACAAGAAACGATTACTTAGAAGCTGAAGAAAAAGTTATTAGTGAATTAACTAATATTGGTAAACCTTATATAATTGTTTTAAATACAGCTCATCCAAATGCTTTGGAAACTAAAAATTTAGCTAATGAATTAAGAGAAAATTATCAAGCGCCAGTTTTACCTATATCTGTTGAAAAAATGGGTGAAGAAGAAATATTAGAAATTTTAAAAGAAGCTTTATATGAATTTCCAATATTAGATATTGAAGTATCTATTCCTGAATGGGTTCATGTTCTTCCAACTACTCATGATATTAAAAAACATTATATTGAAAAAGTTAAAGAAAGTATGATGGAAGTTAGTAAAGTAAGAGATGTGGAAAAAATATTAGATTATTATACCGATTCGCCATATATAAATAAAGCTTATATTTCTAATTTAGATACAGCAGAAGGTATTGTAAATATTAGACTTGAAAGTTCTGATGAATTATATAATTCGATTTTAAAAGAATTAGTTGGAGATGCCGCGACTAGTAAAGCCGGATTATTAAAAGTGTTTACTACTTATGCTGATGGTAAAGAAGAACTTGACAATATGAAAGAAGCTATTAAAATGGCTAAGCAAACCGGTTATGGAATTGTTTATCCAACTTTAAAAGATATGAAATTAGAAACACCTGAAATAATTAAACAAGGATCACGTTATGGTGTTAAATTAAAGGCCGTCGCAAGTTCTATTCATTTAATGAAAGTTGACGTGGAAAGTACCTTTGAGCCAATTATAGGTAGTGAACTTCAAAGTAAAGAATTAATTGATTATTTAATGAAAGATTATCAAACTGACCCATCAAGTATTTGGCAAAGTGAAATATTTGGTAGAAGTCTAGATGTAATTGTTAAAGAAGGAATTCAAGCCAAATTATCAATCATGCCTGAAAATACTCGTTATAAATTAAGTCAAACAGTGACAAAAATTGTAAACAAAGGGTCAAGTAATTTAATCGCATTTGTCATATAATTAATAAAAAAGTGCAAAGTTGTGCTTTTTTTCTTGCATTTACTCAAAATATTTGATAGTTTTAGTTTGTAAGGATGAAGTCCTTATGGATTGTTATAAAAATACAAAAGGAGGAGTATTTAAATGACAAAACAAGCGTTAATTGAACGTGCAGCTGAACAAGCTAACATGAGTAAAGCAGAAATGGGACGTGCTTTAGATGCAATCCTTGAAGGTATTACTTATGGACTTAAAAAAGAAGGAGAAGTAGTTTTAGTTGGATTTGGTAAATTTGCAGTTAAAACACGTGCTGCAAGAGATGGTATCAATCCTGCAACTAAAGAAGCTATCCATATTCCAGCTAAGAAAGTTCCTGGATTTAAAGCTGGAAGCAAATTAAAAGACGCAATTAAATAATTGAACTTTTAATGAATAAACAAGTAAGAAAAATCTTGCTTGTTTTATTTTTCTCTTGACATAGGGGGGGGGGTGTTTTATGTGGACGTCCACATAATATACCTTATGTGTACATTTTAGTTATGTGTACATTTTTAAAAAAAGCCAGTATTTAAAGGCTTTTTTTGTTAATTT
>CANQSC010000044.1 GCA_947626445.1 uncultured Bacilli bacterium | reverse complement strand
TTATCAGTAACTTTGGTATTATTTTGTTTAGGTACACTATCAGTTGGATGTTTAGTTGTATTTGGCATCTTATTAAATAAAGGTATTGTAAACTCTAAAGGTAAATTAAGTAAACCATTATCTCTATAAGATATATAAGATGAATAAGCTTCACTACAAGGTGCGGCAATATTAAACATATATTGATGATTATATAATGGATAATAAGCATTAGGATTAACATTAAACTTTTTTAAATAACTTGTAAATTGTCCAGCATTAATATAACCATCACTAATAAATTCAGCTCCCCCAAAAATAGCTTTTTTAGGACTAGTCCAAGGTCTATTATAAGAAATATCACTACCATTAGGTTTAGTTAAACTAACATAACTACTACATACATAACCTTTTTTATTATTATAAGTTAAACTATACCATCCATCACAACCTGGACCATTAACTTTATTCATACTATTAAATATTACTTCATCACCAACATTTAAAGTATCAAGAGTTGAGAAATTGGTTCCAGCACCACTTCTAAAGAAGACATCATCACCAGTTATATACCCTCTTGTATCAGCTTTAACTATTGTAAGGCATGAAAAGGAAATAACCATAACAAAAAAACATAACATCTTAATCTTTTTCACTAATCATACCTCCTTTGCACTTACATTATAGCAAACTTTAAAAAAACATTAAAGATTGACCTTACTTTTAAATGTAAAGTAATATCAAGTAAATTAAAATTTATTTCGACATTAATTTTATCAAAAATTCATCGTTCTATCATTGAGTATTTTTTTATTTTATTATATAATGTTTTAGAAATAAGAAAGTGGGTTACTCAATGAAAGTATTATTTAGAAAATTAAAACATGCCGGGACAGGTTATAAAATATTTTATTTTACTGGCTTAACATTATATATTGTATTTTATGTTTTCTTTTTAAGAAATTTATTACTATTAAAAGGAATAGAAACTTTTATAAGAATATTAGTTTTAATCTTTTTTGGTATATTTGCTATTCTATATATGATTTTTGGTCTAGCGTCAATGTTTGAAAGAAAGAAAAAAATATTTATTCCTTTTACAATATTTGTTTTTATCTTTACGATTATATTTGGGGTTTCTAGTTATTATATTAATCGTATTTATAATGTTTTAGATAATTTTACCAAAAGTGATACATCTACTTATACAACAGTTTTATTAACAATGAAGGATACTGAACTTACTGATGATTCCGTATTAGGTATGATTAATAATGAAAATAATCGGGAAAATTATATTCTAGCTAAAGAAATGATTGAAAAAGAAAATATTAAAAATGAAATTAAAAGTGAAGATTATAATGACATTCATATTTTAGCTTCAGCTTTATATAATCATGAAGTTGATGGAATATTCATTTCTAAGGATTATCCGGTATTGTTAGGAAATGAAGAAAAATATCAAAATATATTACAAGATACTAAAGTTGTTAAAACATATTCTAAAGAAATGAAAACGGAAGAAAGTGAAATGATTTCAACTAAGAGTTTAACTGAACCATTTACAGTTTTAGTTTTAGGAGTTGATTCTGAATATACGGAAAGACTAGACCCTAATGCTGCTTTTAATGGTGATACTCTAATGCTTATTACTTTTAATCCTCAAACTTTAAATGCTACGATGTTTAGTATTCCAAGAGATTTATATGTACCAATATCTTGTAATAATGACCGCTTAAGTAAAATTAATTCAGCAGCTTATGGTGGCACTAGTTGCGTGGTAGATACTATTGAAAATTTAACTGATATTGATATTGATTATTTTGTTAAAGTTGATTTTAAAGCTGTTGTAGATTTAGTTGAAACTATTGAAGGCATTGATGTTGACGTTGAAGTTCCTGATTATGAATATTATTATAATGCTTATGGTGGAAGACTTTGTGAACAAGATTCTTTACGAAGATTTGAAGAACATTTAATTTGTATGGATACTGGTATGCAACACTTAAATGGTGAACAAGCCTTAGCTTATGCTAGAAATCGTTATGGATATTTAGAAGGAGATATAGCAAGAGGTCGTCATCAACAATTAGTAATTCAAGCAATTGGCGAAAAAATGGTAAAAAATACATCAATAGCTGATTTTGAAAATGTCTTAGATACAATTAGTAAACATATTGCCACTAATATGAAAACAACCCAAATACTATCTTTCTATCAAACTATTAAATCAATGTTAGTTCAAGCTTTATCAGGAAATGATTTTATTAATATTCAAAAAACTTATTTAACTTATTATAATATTGATGCTTATATGGGAGGCTATCAAGTAAGTGCTTTAGGATATTATGATGATAGTCTAGAAGCTATTAAAGAAGCAATGAAAGAAAATTTAGGTATTCTTAAGAGCGAAACTATTAGAACATTTAAATATGATTACAAAGAAGATTATGAACGTAGTAGTGAAATAATTGGTAAAGGTATTTATGGTGATGCAGCATTTACCTTTATGCCTAACTTTAGAGGTGAAAGTGTAAGTAAAGCTAAATCATTTGCTAATAGTAATAATCTATCCCTTAATATTGAATATATAAGTGATCCAAACGAAATTGAAGGCATTATCTTAAAACAAAGTGTATCAGAAGGAACTTTACTAAAAAATATTTCTGGATTTACTATCTATGTTAATAATTATAGTGAAGAAAATAATAAAACTGATGAAACCGATAACGATGAAGACACAGAATTAGATAGTGATAAACCAAAAGAAGAAGAAAAAAATGATGATGACTCTACTAAAAATTCTGATAAAAAGCCAACTGTAGATAATGATGAAAATAATAAAGAAGACACAGGAGAAGTTAAACCTAGTGATGAAGATGAAGATGAAGGTGAAAATGATGTGGAACCAACAATTCCTGGTAATCCAACATCTTCTGACAATGCTCTTCAATAGTAAAAATTATTCTTAAAAATGTGTGCAAAAAAAATTGCATACATTTTTTTTATGTTTTATTTTTCAAAAAAAAGGAAATCGCTACCCTTATAGGTAATATATGGGTAGAAGAGTAAATTAGATTTACTCTTGATGAGAGGAGGAAGTTTATGTAATTTTTAGAATTTTTTAAAATTAATCGTTTTTTCAAAAACAACAGAATTTGATGAGAGGAGATGATAAAATTAATGAAAAACGATATTGAAAAGAAGAATAAAAAGGTTGAAAAATTTTATTTATTAAATGATAAAATTGTCAAAAAAATATTTACTAGTGATGAAGAATTAGGTAAAAAAGTAATATTAAGAATATTAAGTGATATCTTAAAAATTCCTGTTAAAAAGTTAGATAATGATTTTGAAATAGTCTATCCCGAAATAGGTCTTAATAAATATAATATTAATTCTGAAGCTGATTTAGTCTATAAAAATAAAAAAGCTTATTTTTCATTTGAATTTAATTATAATAATTATCAATCATTATTAAATAAAAACTTTTCATATGTTTGTTTATTATATGTAAAAGATATCAAAAATAAAGAAGATTATAGTAATATAAAAGAAGTATACAGTATTAATATTGATGGTTTTGATTATTATGGTTATGATGAATTTATATATGAAAGTGAGATGAGAGAAAGAAAAATAGGAATACCATTAGGAATAAAGATAAAATATTATAATATAAATCTTGCATATTTAAAAAAGATGGGTTATAATGATATTATCAAAGAAAAAGATTTTATCAAAAGATTAATGTATATGTTTTTATGTAATGATGAAGAATTTCTAGATAAATTATATGAAGGAGATGAAATGATGAATGCATTTAGAAAAAAGGTAAATGATGTTTTAGAAAACATAGATGTATTAATGTATTATGACCGTGATAAATTGCTTAGAGAAGGTGCTTATGATGATGGTAAAGAAGAAGGTGAAAAAAAGAAAAGTCTTGAAATTGCTAAAAACTTAATTAATCAAAAAATAAATATAGATATTATATCTAAAGCAACGGGTTTACCTAAAGAAGAAATTAAAACTTTGCAAGGAGCATAAATATATAATGGAAAAAACTTTTGATGAAATTAAAAAATATGTTTTAGATAACCTAGATATCTTAATGTATTATGACCGCGATAAATTGCTTAGAGAAGGTGCTTATGATGATGGTAAAGAAGAAGGTAAAAAAAAGAAAAGTCTTGAAATTGCTAAAAAGATGTTAGAAGAAAAAATGGATTTAAAAATTATATCTAAAGTAACTGGATTGTCTAAAGAAAAAATTAAAAAGCTTGCTGTAAATTAATCTTAAAAAATGCTTAATAGCATTTTTTATTTGTCTTATCATATATTTTCTTAGGTGATGTTATGTATAAATTAAAAGAATTACCTTTTTCATATCAAGATTTAGAACCATATATTGATACTCATACCATTGGCTTACACTATAACAAACATCAAAGAAACTATTTAAACAATTTAAATAATATTTTAATTAAAAATAATTTTTCTTTTAATTATCCTATTGAAGAACTTTATAAACATTTAGATAGTTTTAAACAAGATGAAAATGATTTATTATTTAATTTAGGTGGAGTTGTAAATCATGATTTATATTGGCAATCAATAAATCCTAATCATAAAGAAGAACCTAATGAACTATTATTAAATTTAATAAATAATAAATATACTAGTTTAGATAATTTTAAAAATGAGTTTATATATTATGCTTTAAATTTAAAAGGTTCAGGATACGTTTTTTTAATTATTAATAATAATGAAATTGAATTAATGACTACAGCTAATCAAGATTCACCATTAAAATACGGTTATACACCTCTATTATGTGTTGATATGTGGGAACATGCTTATTACTTAAATTATCAAAATAATAAACAAGAATATTTAGATAACTTTTGGCAAATTTTAAACTTTAAATATGCCAATGACTTAATAAAAAGGATTAGCTAATAATTTCTAATCCTTTTTCACTTATATGTTTAATAAATTTATTTTTAAATTTTTCTAATTCTTCACTTTCTAAAGTTTTTTCTAAACTTCCAACTTCATAACGAATAGTATATTTTAATTTATCATTATCGTTATAAACGTCAATAAATTCTCTTTTCATAATTAACTTATTTTTAAATTCATCTAAAATATTTAGAACATCTTGATATTTCATATCTTTATTAGCAAGAATTGTATAGTCTAAATTAACAACTGGATATTTACTAATCTCTTTAAAGATTTTTTCATCTTTATTAATAGCCATAAAATTATTAAAATCAATATCTATAGCAACAACAACCTTTTTCTTACCAACATAACTATTAATACGACTATTAAATAATAAAATATAACCAATAGATTTACCATTACAAATAATTTCTAAACTTTTATCTTGATTATAATAAGATTCTACTTGAGCATTTTTAAAACTAACATTTTTATGTTTAATTGTTTTAAATAAATACATAACAATTTCTTTAGCCTTCATATATTTATCTTTAACTTTTTCTTCATCACCAGCTAATAAAATACTTAAATGACTATGATTTTCATTATTTTTAATAACCGTTCCAATCTCAAAAATATTAACTTCATTACGATTTTTAAAATTATTTTTAACAATTGGTAATAAACTTAAACTTAAATCATCTCTTAATAAATTATTTTTACTTTGACTTAATAATCTTACACCATCTTTAATAATACCTAATTTATTTAACATTTCATCTTCATACCAAATATATGAATGAACTTCATGTAATTTAAAAACACTAGCAAGTAATCTTTTAACTTTATATTCGCTATCCCAAATACTTTCCCATACTTTTGAACTAGCATTAATATTCATTGGTAATTCTTTTATATTATCATAACCAATCATTCTAATTAATTCTTCAATAATATCAGCTGACATACTAATATCTTTAGTAGCCCGAAACGTTGGAACAACAATATCATAATTATCTTTATTAACCTTAACTTTAAAGCCTAGAGATGTTAATATTCTTACTACATCTTCATCACTTATTTCTAAAGTAGTATAACGTTTTATATCATTCTTTTCTAAACAAATCTTTTTTTCTTCTAAAACATTTGGATAAATATCTGTTAGATTAGAAGCAATTTCCATATCAGGATTTTCTTTTTGTAATAAATATAATAATCTTTTTAAAGCAAAATCACACATATTAGGATCTAAACTTTTTTCATAATGAGCAGAAGCATCAGTTCGAAGTCCTAAACTAACAGCTGTTTTTCTTATTGAACCAGCTTGAAAATTAGCACTTTCAATAAAAATACTATCTGTATCATCTAATATTTCACTATCAAGACCACCCATAACTCCAGCAATACCAAAATATTTATCACCATTAGTTATCATTAAATTATCTTTATTTAATTTTCTTTCAACATTATCAAGAGTTGTATAAACATCACCATCACTAGCTTTTTTAACCACAATATTTTTAACTACTCGTTCATCAAAAGCATGCATAGGTTGACCAAGTTCTAACATTAAATAATTAGTTAAATCAACAAATAGAGAAATTGAACGCATCCCAACATAAGATAAAAAGATTTGCATTTCAATTGGCGTTTGATTATTTTTTAAATTACGAACTTTAATCCCACAATAACGGCGACATAATTCCGGTTCTAATATTTTAATATCTAAATCACTTAAGTTATTTGGTACTTCTAAAACTGGTAATTCTAGTAATTCATGATTAGTAATACTAGCAATCTCTCTTGCTATTCCATAATGTCCCCATAAATCAGGACGATTAGTAAGAGATTTATTATCAATTTCTACAATAATATCTTTAATTGGATAAAGTTCGGTTAAATCAACACCTAATGGCGTATCACTTGGCAATTCCAAAATCCCACTATGGTCTTCACCAATACCTAATTCATCCCAAGCACACATCATGCCGTTAGATGGATATCCCGCTAATTTTCTAGATGTAATTTTAATACCACTTACCATACCACCAACTTTAACTAAAGCTCCAATTAAACCAACTTTAACATTAGGTGCCCCACAAACAATATCATATTCTTCTTTGCCATCACTAACTTTTAAAAGCGATAATTTTTTACTATCAGGATGACGTTCACAAGAAATGATTTTAGCTGTTACCACATCTTTTAAATCTTCACCCTTAATAGATACACCTTCAACTTCAGCAGTTCGCATCGTAAAAATATCCCATACTTTAACAAAATCAATATCTTCACTATTCTTAATATATTTTTTTAATCGATTACATGAAATTAACATCCAAATTCCTCCTACTCTATTTCAAATTCTTCTAAGAATCTTAAATCACCACTATTTAAATAACGAATATCACTAATCTTATATTTCATCATAGCAAGTCTTGTTAACCCAATTCCAAAAGCAAAACCAGTATAAACATCTGGATCAATACCACAATTTCTTAAAACATTAGGATGAACCATTCCTCCAGGTATTAATTCAATCCAACCTGTTCCATGACAGGTACTACAACCTTTGCCTCCACAAATTAAACAACACATATCCATTTCAAAACTAGGTTCTGTAAATGGAAAAAAACCAGGTCTTACACGCATCTTAACTTTTTGATGAAATACTTCATTTAATAATTCATTCATGACATAAAACATATTTTCAATTTTAATATTTTTATCAATTACCATTCCTTCTAATTGAAAAAAAGTATTTTCATGAGAAGCATCTACATCCTCATTTCGAAAAACTCTTCCTGGTGAACATACTCTTAAAGGAACTTCATATTTTTCCATGGCATGAACTTGGTCACCACTTGTTTGAGTTCTAAGAAGTAGTCCGTTATCTAAATAATATGTATCTTGCATATCTCTTGCGGGATGATCTTTAGGAATATTTAAAGCTTCAAAATTATGATAATCATCTTCCATTTCATAACCTTTTAAAACTGTAAATCCCATTCTTTTTAAAACATCAGTTATTTCTTTAGCCACAATGGTAACAGGATGTAATGAACCAGTTTCTAAATTAACAGGTAAAGTCTCATCAAAAGATAAATCGACACTACTAGATAAAGAAGTAAACTTATCATTAAATAATTGTTCTAACTCTTTTTTCTTAGCATTTAAAAGTGGTCCATAAATTTTTTTATCTTCACTACTCATATCTTTTAAAGATGATAGTAAGGTATTAAATTCACTTTTCTTACCTACATATTTAGCTTTAATATTTAATAAATCAGCTTCTTTAGTAACCTTACTTATTTCATCTTTAGCCATACTAACTAACTTCGCAATTTTCTCTTCCATCTTAATCCTCCTATCAAAAATAAAAACCCCTAAACTTTGGGACGACTTTTAGCCGCGGTACCACCCAAATTCTAGGAGACTAGCATCTTTCTCGTTTAAAGCACGATTAACTATCAAACTCCAATGTGTGAAATTCATTAATATCTTTTTATAAAACTTTTCTCAGCAAATAAAGTTTCTCTCTTTATAAAGTATATTAACTACTAAAACATCTTCTTCGTTTCTAAAAGTATTCTACCATTTAATAAGCTTTTTTTCAACACCATTTTTATTTACAACCTTAAAATAAAATGTTATATTTAAAATATAAGAGGAGGAAATAAAATGGACTATAAATATCTTGATTTACAATTGTTTAGTGGAATTAATGAATTATTTAATAAAAATAACGCTGATTTAAATAATAATACAATCGCGGCCATTATTACTTCAGCAAGTAAAATGGCTATAAACAGTAATATTGCAACTCCCGAAGAAACTTCTTTAGTATTACAAAATTTATATCAAGTGACTAATAATGAAGAAGTATTAAATTTATTAGGCATGCCTGAAAATTATGCCAAAACTTTAATTGGCTATGCCGTAAATTATAATGATTACACTAGTTCAACAAGTGAATACAATACTCATAAAGAACAATATGATAAATTTTATAAAAATATTGTTTTAAGAGCTAAATTAAAAGAACAAACAAATAATATTACTCGTTAAAAAATGATGATTTAAAACATCATTTTTTTTATTCATAAAAAAAATTAAGATGTTACTCTTAATAATTTTCAGCTTTTAATTCCATATAACTTTGTGGATGCTTACAAACAGGACAAACCTTAGGAGCACATTTACCAACATAAATATGTCCACAATTACGGCAGATCCATACCTTTTCTTCTCCACGTTCAAAGACTAAATTATTTTCAATATTACCTACTAATTTTAAATAACGTTCTTCATGATGTTTTTCAATTTCACCAACACTTTCAAATAAATAAGCAATATCATCAAAACCTTCTTCACGAGCAGTCTCGGCAAAACTCTTATACATATCTGTCCATTCGTAATTTTCACCACTTGCTGCATCTTTTAAATTAGTTAAAGTATCAGGAATATCTCCATCATTTAATAATTTAAACCACATCTTAGCATGTTCTTTTTCATTATTTGCTGTTTCTTCAAAGATACTAGCAATTTGTTCATATCCTTCCTTTTTAGCTTTAGAAGCATAATAAGTATATTTATTTCTTGCTTGACTTTCTCCAGCAAAAGCTGCCATTAAATTACTTTCTGTTTTACTTCCTTTTAATTCCATTATAATAACCTCACTTTCGTTTAATATTATACAATAAAAAAATAGAGATTTCTACTCCATTTGTGATTTTAATAAATTTGACAAAATAAAATTGAAAGTTCCCGATTTTTTTAATATGTGAAGTAAGTTGTTGAAAAATGTTGAAATAAGATAA
>CANQSC010000043.1 GCA_947626445.1 uncultured Bacilli bacterium | reverse complement strand
TGATAGTATTGATATTTATGTTAAGAGAGGAATTAGTAATGAAGATAACAGTAAATAAACAAAGTAGTATTAGAATATTAAGTGATAAAATTATTTATGTAGATCCAATAGATTATAAAGCTTTACATGATGCAGATTATATTTTTATTACGCATCCACATTGGGATCATTTTTCTTTAGTATCTATTTTAGAATTAAAAAATGAAAATACGATTTTTATAACTCCTAAAGATATTGTTGAAGAATTATTAAATGTCGGAATTAGTGAAGAAAATATTTATGTTGTAAAACCTAATTTAACAATTCCTTTAAAAAGTTTGGAAGTAAAAACTATTCCAGCATATAATATAAAAACGAAACATCATCCTAAAAAACAAAGTTGGGTTGGTTATTTAATTAATATTGAAGGTTTAAACATTTATATTACTGGTGATAGTGATTGTACAAAAGAAAGTATGAATGTTAATTGTGATATTTTATTACTACCGATAGGAGGCACTTATACGATGGATTATAATGAAGCTGCAAAACTTACTAATACGATTAATCCTAAAAAAGTAATTCCTACTCATTATGGGTATGTAGTAGGAAGTATAGAAGATGCCTTAAATTTTAAAAAATTATTAAATAAAAATATAAAATGTGAAATATTAATAAGGAAGTGAAACATTGTGGAATTAACAATTGATAAATTAATAGAGAAAGTTATAAATCATATTCCCGAAAGTGATGTTAAAAAAATCAAAGAAGCATATCTTTATGCTTTAGAACATCCTAAAAATAAAAAAAGATTAAATGGCGATGATTATATTCTTCATCCTTTAAATGTGGCGTATATTTTAAGTGATTTAAATTATGATACTGATTCAATATGTGCTGCTCTTTTACATGAAACAATTAATCATGGCGGTTCTAGTATAGAAGAAATTACTAAACTTTTTGGATCAGATGTAGCAATGCTTGTTGATTCAATTTCTAAAATGAATAAACTAGAACTTACTGATGATTCTAATGCGGCAAGTATGAATTTACGAAAAGTATTAGTAGGTCTTGCTAAAGATGTCCGTGTTTTATTTATTAAAATGGCCGATCGAATTCATAATTTAAGAACTGGTGACGTTTTAGAAAAAGAAGCATTAAAAAGAAAAGTTGATGAAACTATGACCGTTTTAATTCCTATCGCGCATCGTTTAGGTATTAATGCTTGGAAAAGTGAAATGGAAGATTGGTGTTTAAAATATAGTAAACCTGATGTTTATAAAGATATTGAAGAAAAACTTGCTTTATCAAGAAGAGAATTAGAAGATAATCTTTTAGAAATGCAAAGTGAAATTAGTGAAATGTTAATTGAACATAATATATCTTTTCATATTAAAAGTCGAGTAAAAAGTGTTTATAGTATCTATAATAAATTAAATCATGGTAAGAAGTGGAATCAGATTTATGATATTTTAGCTTTAAGAATAATTGTCGAAAAAGTAAGTGATTGTTATTTAGCAATTGGTTTAATTCATGCTAAATACCGGCCTATTCCTGGAAGATTTAAAGATTATATTGCCATGCCTAAAGAAAATATGTATCAATCTTTACATACGGGAATATTTGGTAATGATAATCACCGTTATGAAGTTCAAATTAGAACTCATGAAATGGATTTAATTGCTGAAAAAGGTATTGCTTCACATTGGTCTTATAAAGAAGGTGGAGCAAGAAAGACTAAAAGCTTAATGGAACAAAAACTAGAATTATTTAGAAATTTAATTGAAACAAGCGAAAATATTACTAGTGAAGACTTTAATGCGCAAGTTCAAAATGATTTTCTAAATGATTGTATCTATGTTTTTACCCCTAAAGGTGATGTGGTAGAACTACCAGTTAATTCAACCCCAATTGATTTTGCTTATCGAATTCACTCAGGTGTTGGTGACACGACGATTGGAGCAATTGTAAATGATTCAATCGTTCCTCTTGATTATGAACTACAAAATAATGATATTATTGAAATTAAAACAAATCCTAATTCAACCCCTAATAAAGAATGGTTAAATTTTGTTAAAACTTCTCATGCTAAAAATCGAATTAAATCATATTTTAGTAAACAAGAAAAAGATGAAATAACTAATAAAGGAAAAACTTTATTAAATAATGAATTAAGAAAAAGAAAGTTAGCATTTGAAGAAATATTAAGTAGTGATAATATTAAAAAATTATGTAAAGAATTACATTTTAATGATATTAATGAAGTATACTTTGCAATTGGTACTTTAAGATATACATCAGCTTATATAATTGATGTTATATCATCTGATAAAAAAAGTGCGGCAGATGCTTTAATGGCTAAGATGATGAAAGTAACACCTAAAATGAATAAAGCAAAAAATGAAGTTTTAGTATCAGGTGCTACCGATATTTTAGTTAACTTTGCTAATTGCTGTAAACCGGTTTTTGGCGATGAAATAGTTGGATTTATAACCAAAGGGGAAGGTGTTAAAATTCATCGTAAAGATTGTGAAAATATAAAAGATAACAAAGAAAGAATAATAAGTGTATCTTGGAATAAAGATATCGATAATTTCTATGAAACAAGTATTATTATTGAAACAACAACAGGTAAAAATAATTTATTAGATATTATTAGTAAAGCGACAACTAAAAATGTTAATGTCTATAATATTAAAACTAAAGTAATAGATTTAAATACCATCTTTGAAATGACTGTAAAAGTAAAAAATAAAGATGAATTAGATGATTTTATTAATAGTTTATATAGTTTAAAAGTTGTAAGAAAGGTTAAAAGAAAATGAAAGTAATTGTTCAAAAATGTGAGAGTGCTAAAGTAAAAGTTAAAGACAAGATTGTTGGTAAATCAGATTTTGGTTTAATGTTATTAGTTGGTTTTACTTTTGATGATAATGAACAAATATTAGAAAAAATGGCAAGAAAAATAGTTAATTTAAGAATTTTTGAAGATGAAAATAATGTTATGAATAAAAGTTTATTAGAAGTTAAAGGGACAATTTTATCAGTTAGTCAATTTACTTTATATGCAGATACTTCTAAAGGAAATAGACCAAGTTATATAAAAGCTTTAAATGGAGATAAGGCTAAAATTCTTTATGGTAAATTTAATCTAGAATTAAAAAAATATACAAGTGTTGAAACCGGAATATTTGGTGAAGATATGAAAGTAGAATTTACTAACTTAGGGCCAACAACAATTATTTTAGAAATAGTGTAAATTAACTATTTTTTTTATTAGGTATTTTATTAAAAGTATGGTACAATAATTTTATAGATAAAAATATGGTGATTGATATGAAAGATAAAAAAGTTGGTAGTGTATTAAAAACAGAAACAAAAGTAATAGCCTATATTGTAATATGTTTAGTAATAATCGTCTTAGGAGTAAGTTACGCTTTGTTTTTTGAAGTAAAAGGAAATGAAAAAAATCAAATAGTAAAAGCAGGAACATTAGAATTTTCATATGCAAAAGGTTCACAGATAAATAATGATACAAATAGTGATTGTTTTATACCAATGAGTAGTGAAGAAGCTTTAAGTCATAGTGAATGTGAATATAAAATAAGTATTACTAATACGGGAACCTTACCAGGAAATTATAATATTAAATTAAATAGTGAAAGTGTAGAAAATCCCTTAGCCTTAAATAAATTAAAAGTAATATTAAAAAAAGAAGGACAAGTAGAATCTGGATATCCCAAAGAAGGGACAACAACATCATTAGTAGAAAATGAAAAAATAGAAGCAGGAAAAGTCATAAATTATAGTGTACAAATATATGCTGATAAAGAATTAATAACCACTGAAGATGATGAAAAAAATATTTCAATAAAAATCAATGGCGATGCAGTAGTAAATAGTGAAGAAATAAATCCCCCAATGACAGCAATTGATTACATCAAAAAAATAGCAAATGAAAATACAGATGATTTAACATATGATGGCAAACAATTGCTGGGAGAACTAGGAACAAATGATAATAATCTAAGATATATTGGCGCAAATCCAAATAATTACATATTATTTAATAATGAAAAATGGCGTATAATTGGAATTATGAAAGTAAAAGTATCAAATAGTAAAACGGAAGAAAGATTAAAAATTATTAGAACTAATGGAATAGAAGGACAAAATGATAATCAACAATACTTATGGGATAATAATAACAATAATGATTGGACAACTTCAAGTTTAATGCGAATGCTAAATGGAATATATTATGAAAGTCAAAGCGGTGACTGCTTTAAAAACCAATCAGGTGAAGAGGCTTCACAATGTGACTTTACATCAACATCAAGTCTTCCTGGTATAAATGAAATAGCAAGAAATATGATAGATAAAGAAATAATCTGGAATCTTGGCGGATTACCTAATCAAAGCTATAATGCTGCTAAATTTTATCAATTTGAAAGAGATATTAATGTTGTTGAAAATCATCAAACAGAATGGAATAAATCTAATGGTGGGAATTTTTATAATGGAGTAGGATTAATGTATCCTTCAGATTATGGATATGCTATAGAAAAAAATATGAGTGATACATGTTTAAAAAAATTTTTAAGTGACTATAACATTTACAATTGTAATTTAAATAATTGGCTAACTCCTAAATCAGATAATTATTGGACTATAACCCCATTAAGTAATAATTTTCCATTTGTATTTAACATTCATACAGAAGGTTTTGTAAATAATAATGGAGCATTTAGTATTCCTAGAATTGCTCTTCCTGTTGTTTATTTAAAATCTACTACTAAAATATTATCAAATCCTCATTCGGAATTAGAATATGGAACTATCGATAATCCATTCATATTAAAATAAAAGAATAATTAGGTTTACTCTTCTAGAAATAGTAAGTATAATATAGAAGTCTTACATTTTCTAGAAGTTTTCTTTAGAAAGGAATTGATTTTTTATGAAAATAAGTATGGAAGAAATGGTTAATTATTGTAAACAATATGGTTTTATCTTTCAAGGTAGTGAGATTTATGGTGGTTTATCTAATACTTGGGATTATGGTCCAATAGGTCGTGAATTAAAAGAAAATATTAGAAGAGCTTGGTGGAAAAAGTTTATACAAGAAAATCCATATAATTATGGACTTGATTCAGCAATATTAATGAATCCTGAAGTATGGGTGGCTTCTGGTCATGTTGCCTCTTTTGCAGACCCTTTAATTGACTGTAAGAAATGTAAAACTAGACATCGTGCTGATAAATTAATTGAAGATTTTACTAAGGGTTTAGAAACTGGTGATGGTTGGTCTAATGAAAAATTAGAAAATTATATTTTAGAAAATCATATTAAGTGTCCTAATTGTGGTAGTCTAGAGTTTACACCTATTAGAAAATTTAATTTATTATTTGAAACTCATCAAGGTGTTACGGAAGATACTAAAAACAAAGTTTATCTACGTGGTGAGACTGCTCAAGGAATATTTGTTAATTTTTTAAATGTTCAAAGAACCATGCGGGCTAAAGTGCCTTTTGGTATTGGTCAAACTGGTAAGAGTTTTCGAAATGAAATAACACCTGGTAATTTCATTTTTAGAACTAGAGAATTTGAACAAATGGAATTAGAATTCTTTTGTAAACCTAATACTGATTTAGATTGGTTTGGTTATTGGAAAAGTTTTTGCCTTAATTTCTTAAAAGATTTAGGAATTAATAAAGATAATTTAAGATATCGTGATCATGCTAAAGAAGAATTAGCTTTTTATAGTAAAGCCACTACTGATATTGAATATTTATTTCCAATGGGATGGGGTGAACTTTGGGGTATAGCTGATCGTACTGATTATGATTTATCTGTTCATGAAGAACATTCTAAACAAGAATTAAAATATTTAGATCCGGAAAACAATGAAAAATATCTTCCTTATGTTATTGAACCATCTGTTGGTTTAGATCGTTTACTATTAAGCGTGTTATGTGATGCCTATTGTAAAGAAATGAATGAAGGTGAAGAAAGATTAGTATTAAAAATTCATCCTTTCTTAGCCCCTTATAAAGTAACTATCTTACCATTAATTAAAAAATTACATGCTGATAAAGCTAGGGAAATATATGGCGATTTAGCAAGTGAATTTATGTGTACTTATGATGAAGCAGGAAGTATTGGTAAGAGATATCGCAGAAGTGATGCAATTGGAACACCTTTTGCCATAACAATTGATGATGAAACAATAAACAATAATACGGTTACTTTAAGAAATCGAGATACGATGGAACAAGTAACTTTAAAATTAGAAGACTTAAAACTTTACATAAAAGACAATATTCGGTTTTAAATATTATTGAAATATAATATATTATTTGCTAAAATAATGTTAAGGTAGAGTGATTAAAAATGAATGAAAAAAAATTAATGCGTAATATGTATATTACGGTAATATGTGCAATAGTTATTTTAGTTGCAATTGCTTTTAATGGAACTTATGCTTTCTTTGTGGCAACAGTAACTAAAGCTCCTGGAACAGAAGATGCAACTACTAATATTCAAGCTGGAGGAATTGCTTATGTTACAATTACCGGTGATACTGATGTAGAACCTATAACTAATATGATTCCAGGCGATAAATTTGAATATGATTTTACATTAACTAATAATGATAATTTTCCTGCTAATGATGTTACTATAGTATGGAAAGATGTTATTAATAATTTTGGTGATAAAGAAAATTTGATTTATACTTTAACAAATACGACAACTAATGAAAATATTATTACTGAAGAAATGAATAGAGCTTTTCCTAGTGCCGATGATGAAGAAATAACTAATACAATTAATTTAAATAATTTAGAATCTAATAATTTTAAATTAACAATTATTTATCGTAATGATCCTGATAATAATCAAATGATTGATGAAGAAGGTAATCCTATTGATATGGGAAAAGATTTTAGTGGTTCAATTGAAATTAAATTAAATGAAGAATAAAAATTAAAAGAAAGGTAAAAAGGGTGAAAAAATGAATGCTTTAAGTATTGGCAAAATTGCTTATGATATAACAATTCCTGTAGATAATTATCCTCAAGAAAATTCTAAAAGTTTATTAAAAGAGAAAATGGAATATAGTGGAGGTTCAGCTTGTAATGTAGCGCTTTTATTAAATAAATGGAATTGTGAAACTTATTTTAATGGTGTTATTGGTTATGATGATTATGGTTCAACTGTCAAAAAAGAATTAGATAATGATAATATTCATACAACATATTTAGAAACTAACTATGAAAAACAAACAACTATGAATATTGTTTTAGTTAATAGACAGACAACTTCTAGAACAATTATGACTATCGAACCTGAAATATATCATATTAAAAAAAGTGATTACCAAGAAAGCTTTGATATTATTTACTCTGATGGTTTTGAATATTCAGCAACTATTAATTCTATTAATCAAAATCCTACCGCAATTACCTTATTAGGAGCTAGTCTTGATAGTGGTAGTGATGAAAGAGAAATTATGACAATTGCTAAAAGTGTTAAATATATTACTTTTTCAATTGATTTTGCTGAAAAACAAACTAAGATGAAAGCTGATTTTAATAATCCTCAAACCTTATTAAATATTTATAAAGATTTAAAAAATAAATTACCTAATACAAATATTATTGTTACTTTAAAAAATATGGGAGCTATGTATCAATATAATGATGAAGTAAAAGTAATGCCTACTATATCTGTTCAAGAAGTAGACCGTACTGGAGCTGGAGCAATATTTGATGGAGCTTTACTATATGCTTTATGGAAAAAATATGATATTGAAAAAGCTATTAGAGTTGCTAATATTGCTGCTGGTTTATCGACAACTAAATATGGTGTAAAAGATTCAATCCCTTTATTATCTGAAGTAATTAATTACTATGAACAAAGATTTGGTCCTTTAGAAGTTGCTCAAGAACAAGTTACACAAGATCCAAATGCTCAAACGGGACAAACAGCACCTCAAAATAATGTTCCTCCACAACAAGCACCAGTTGAAAGTCAAGTTCAAGGACAACCTGTTCAAAATGTTCAAACAAATCAAACTGTACAACCACAAGCAACACCTGTTGCACCCCAAAATACTGAAACCCAAGTCCAACAACCACCAAGTAATCCATCATGATAAATAAATATCCTAAATTAGATTTACATGGTGAATATGCTGTAACTGCATATACGGTTGTTCATTCCTTTTTAATAGATAATATTAAATTAAAAAATCAATATGTAGTTTTAATTCATGGCAAAGGAACTGGTAAATTAAAAGAAGAAGTACATTATATCTTAAAAAATGAAAAATGTGTTAAAAATTTTCAATTAGATCCTTTTAATTTAGGACAAACTGTTGTTGAATTAAATTTAGATTATAAATATGAATAGTAAGTTAAACTATTCTTTTTTATTTCCTTAATTTAATTTATAACTTTTTTTAAAGTCAATTTAATGGTAAAATATTGGTGAATGGAGAGTGTTATATGTACGACGTTGTAATTGTTGGCGCAGGTCCTGCTGGATTATTTTCAGCTTATGAATTAATAACTAAAAATAAAAATTTAAAAGTATTATTACTTGATAAAGGAAGATTTGCTAATAATCGGGTATGTCCAATGAATAAAACTAAAATTTGTTCTAATTGTAATCCTTGTCAAATTTTATCTGGTTTTGGGGGAGCGGGAACTTTTTCGGATGGTAAATTAAATTTTATTCCTAAGTTGGGTAAAACTGATTTATTTAAATATATGCCAATTAATGAAGCTTATGATTTAATTGATGATACGGAAAA
Source organism: uncultured Bacilli bacterium (assembly GCA_947626445.1). GTDB lineage: Bacteria > Bacillota_I > Bacilli_A > RF39 > UBA660 > Ventrenecus. The sequence goes on along the minus strand of CANQSC010000043.1, from coordinate 1,208 downwards.
AATCTTCAATAAATTTAAAATGGATTCAACTGTTTATCCTACTAATATGGATGAAACTAAAAAAATTGAAGAGAAAATTGCTAGAGTAGGAGCTAATCTTTTAGTTATTAAACAAAAACATTTAGGAAGTGATAAATTACCTTCTTATATTGAAGAATTTACTAATTATTTAAAAAAACAAAATGTTGAAGTTAAAGAAAGTACTGAAGTTATTGATATAGTAATGCAAGAAGATGAAACCTTTAAAGTTATTTTTAAAAATGAAGAATTTGTAAGTTCTAAATACGTTATTGTAGCACCGGGAAGAACTGGGGCTAAATGGGTTCAAAATTATGCTGAAAAACATAATATTCCTTATACTTCTAAAAGTATTGAAATTGGAGTTAGAGTAGAAGTTAGAAAAGAAATACTTGATCCTATTACGGATATTATTTATGACCCAACAATCTTTATTAAGACTAATACCTATAATGATGAAATAAGAACATTTTGTACTAATCCAGGTGGTTTTGTTGCTAAAGAAAATTATAATGGTTATATTTGTGTTAATGGTCATGCCTTAAAAGATATTAAATCAAAAAATTCTAATTTTGCGTTTATCTCTAAAGTTAATTTAACAGAACCGATAACTAATACAAGAGAATATGGCGAAAGTATTGCTAAAATTGCTAATACTTTAGGAGATGGTAAACCAATTATTCAAAGTCTTCAAGATTTAAAAAGAGGAAGAAGAAGTACCATGCATCGAATTAATAAAGGTTTTATTGAACCAACCTTAAAAGATGTTGTGGCAGGAGATTTAGCTTTAGTTTTACCACATCGAATTTTAAAAAATATTTTAGAAGGTTTAGAAACCTTAGATAAAATAATACCTGGTGTTAACAATGGGGAAACATTATTATATGGTCCTGAAATTAAGTTCTTTAGTAATGAAATCGAAACTAATAATCAAATGAAAGTTTTAAATGAAAACATTTATTTTGTTGGTGATGGAGCAGGCAAGGCTGGAAACATTGTCGCAGCAGCAGCAACCGGACTAATTGCTGCCCGAGATATTCTTAAAAACATCAAATAAAGTCGGTAAAAATTCGTTATTGACTATCCAAGGTTTTTATCTTGAGTTTTGGAGTGAAAATGAGCAAAGCCTTATAATTACTAGGTTTGCTCATTTTTTGCATCTTGTGTAATATTTAATATTTCAAAATTTT
>CANQSC010000042.1 GCA_947626445.1 uncultured Bacilli bacterium | reverse complement strand
CGAACGGTATGTACTGGTGGTGTGAGAGGGAAAAGTATTTAAGATTTATCTTGAAAAGTTTTCTCTACTCGATTTTTAAAGGTTTTAATTATTTCTTCATCAGGAATATTTAAAGTATTAATAATATTTAATAGAGTATCAATTGAAGTTTGATGCTCATTTTTTTCGATTCTTTGTAATTGTCTAGTTGATAAATTAACTTTTTCAGCAAGTTCTTCTTGAGTTAAACCTCGTTTTTTACGATATTCTTTTATCATACTACCACCTACGACATATTTTGTCATAAGAAAACAATATTTAACACGGTATAAAATGTCGCTTAGATAATTAAATAAATGTATTGATTTTAAATGAAATAAAAAAATTACTTAATTTATTTTTTCAAAAAAAAGGAAATTGCTACCTTTATAGGTAATATATGGGTAGAAGAGTAAATTAGTTTTACTTTTTGATGAGAGGAGGAAGTCTATGTAATTTTTAGAATTTTTTAAAATTCATCGTTTTTCTAAAAACGACAAAATTTGATGAGAGGAGATGATGAAATTTATGAAAATCGATATTGAAAAAGAAGAGAATAAAAAGGTTGAAAAATTTTATTTATTAAATGATAAAATTGTTAAAAAAATATTTACTAGTGATGAAGAATTAGGTAAAAAAGTAATTTTAAGAATATTAAGTGATATCTTAAAAATTCCCGTTAAAAAGTTAGATGATGATTTTGAAATAGTAATCCCGAAATAGGTCTTAATAAATATAATATTAATTTTGAAGCTGATTTAGTCTATAAAAATAAAAAAGCTTATTTTTCATTTGAATTTAATTATAATAACTATCAATCATTAGTAAATAAAAACTTTTCATATGTTTGCTTATTATATGTAAAAGATATTAAAAATAAAGGGAATTATGGCAATATAAAAGAAATATATAGTATTAATATTGATGGTTTTGATTATTATGGATATGATGAATTTATATATGAAAGTGAGATGAGAGAAAGAAAAAGAGGATTACCATTAGGAGTAAAGATAAAATATCATAATATAAATCTTGCACATTTAAAAAAAGATGGGTTATAATGATATTGCCAAAGAAAAAATTTTATCAAAAGATTAATGTATATGTTTGTATGTAATGATGAAGAATTTTTAGATAAATTATATGAGGGAGATGAAATGATGAATGCATTTAGAAAAAAGGTAAATGATGTCTTAGAAAACATAGATGTTTTAATGTATTATGACCGTGATAAATTGCTTAGAGAAGGGGCTTATGATGATGGAGCTAATAAAAAAAGTCTTGAAATTGCTAAAAACTTAATTAAGCAAAAAATAAATATAGATATTATATCAAAAGCAACAGGTTTACCTAAAGAAGAAATTAAAACTTTGCAAGGAGCAATATAACTATAGAAAGTAGATCATTCTACTTTTTTTGTATAACTTTAATAATTTTCTTCATAATAGAAATGGAGGGAAATTATGGATAAAGACGAATATAAAAAACTTGTTAAAGAATATACTCCTAAAGAAAATAAGATGCGAAATGCTATTGTAGCTTTTTTGGTTGGTGGGTGTATTTCTTTTGTTGGTCAACTTGTGGCAAGTTTTATGCAAGTTACTTTTGGAATGGAAGTAGCTGAATCTTATGTTTGGTTATGTATTTTAACTATTTTTATAGCTTCATTTTTAACATCCTTAGGTTTTTTTGATAATTTTGTAAGTAAATGTGGCTGTGGACTTATTATTCCAACTACTGGTTTTGCTCATTCAATGACATCAAGTGCATTAGATGTTAAAAAAGATGGCTTAATTACCGGTTTAGGAGCATCATTTTTTAAACTTGCTGGTAGTGTTTTATTATATGGAATTCTAGCTGGTTTTTTCTTTAGTATTATAGGGGTGATCTTTTATGGCTAGTAAAAAAATAACTAATGTATATATTAAAGATGCTTTTAGTATTGCAGGACCATTAGAGGCTCAAGGGTCAATATCTAATTATGATATTGTAATGAATGATTATTATTATGAAGAAAAAACTTTTGAACAAGCAGAAATAAAAATGCAAAAAAATGTTATTGATAATATTTTATGGAAAAATAAATTAACAAGTGAAGATATAAATTTATTAGTAGCTGGGGATTTATCAAATCAAATTAGCGTTTCAAGTTATGCGGCTAGTTTTTATAATATTCCTTTTTTAGGAGTTTATTCGGCTTGCGCTAGTTTTACTGAAAGTTTAATTATTGCTAGTGAATTATTGGAAAGTAAGAAAAAAGGTTATGCAATGTGTGTTACTAGTTCTCATAATTTGCACGCTGAAAAACAGTTTAGATTTCCTGTTGAGTATGGCGCACCTAAACCTCATACCACAACTTTTACAGCTACTGGAGCTGTAAGTATATTATTAACTAAAAACCAATCAAATATTAAAATTGAAAGTTACACAATTGGAACAGTTGTAGATATGGGAATTAAAGATGCAACTAATATGGGAGCTGTTATGGCCCCAGCTGCTGCTAAAGCAATTTTAGAACATTTAACTGAAATGAACCGTACTCTTGATTATTATGATTTAATTTTAACCGGTGATTTAGGATGTGTCGGTAGTAAAATATTAAAAGAATATTTAAAAAGAAATAATAATTTGAATTTAAAAAATCATCTAGATTCGGGTTGTGAGATTTATTTAAAAAGTCAAGAAGTATATGCTGGGGCAAGTGGTCCAGTTTGCTTACCATTATATTTATTTAACAAGGTTGTAAAACAAAATAAATATCATAAAATTTTAATTGTTGGAACTGGGTCGCTTCATAATGCTTTATTTGTTAATCAAAAAATGAGTATTCCAGCAATAAGCCATGTGGTTAGTTTGGAGGTTAACTTATGATTTATATTAATGCATTCATTTTAGGAGGATTTATTTGTTTAATTGGCCAATTAATTTTAGACAATACTAAATTAACTGCTGGCCATATAACTAGTATTTTTACAGTTTTAGGCGCTTTCCTATCTTTCATAGGGATTTATCCAAAACTTATTGAATGGGGTGGTGCGGGAGCTACCATGATGATTAGTAATTTTGGTAATTTATTATATCAAGGGGGATATGAAGGATTTCATTCTGCTGAAATATTAGGCTTTGCAAGTGGTTTGCTAACAAAAGTAAGTGCAGCAGTTACAATGGCTATTGTCTTTGCTTTCATCTTTTCGATCTTTTTTAAACCAAAAGATTAAGAAAATTATTTTGGATTAAAATATGAATTATGATTTAAATAATATGACTCCATTGGGTTAGAAAATAAAAATACTATTTCAAAAAACAAAAATATAGAATATTCAGCTTACCATTGTGATGATTGTATGATAAAAAGCGGATTTTTCAAAAATAGTTCAAAGATATTTATGCAAAAAATGTAACAAGAAATTTATTAGTAAAACAAATACGCTTTTTATCATATTAAACTTACTTTTGATAATATTCTAAAAAAATAAGCTAGCAAAAAAGTTAATTATAAAGTTTGTGTACTTGGAGCCATAGATGAGACTGACAGTCAATATTTAGAAATAGTCAGCAATGGTTAAATAACCAGTATAAAAATTGAAAAGTCCTTAGGTCCAAAAATTGAATCAGGTACTATATTAATTACAGATAGTAGAAGTGCATATAAATTATTGCTAAAAATCATAATATAAAATTGGAACAAATAAAATCTATAACTTATAAAAATGATTAACATAAAACGATTAATAGTTTTCGAGACTCTTTTTTTTTGCTATAATTAAATAAAAGTTGGTGATGAAAATGGAAAAACAAAAGAAAAATTGGTTTAAAGAATTATTACCATATATAATTATCTTAATAGTTGTTGTTTTAGTGCGGTCATTTTTAGTGACGCCTGTAAGAGTTAGTGGCGAATCAATGGTTGATACTTTAGATGGCGGAGAAATCATGATTTTAAATAAATTAGGTGAGATTAAAAGATACTCAATGGTTGTAGCTGATATCGTTGTTGACGATAAAAGAGATGATACGGTTATTAAAAGAGTATACGGTTTACCTAATGAAAAAATTAAATGTGAAAATGGGATAATTTATATTAATGACAAAAAAATAGAAGATTCTTATGCTTATGGAACTACTTTTGATTTTGATGAAGTAAAACTAGGTGATGATGAATACTTTTTACTTGGCGATAATCGTATTGTATCTTTAGATAGTAGATATGTTGGGCCTGTTAAGAAAAGTGATATTGAAGGAACGGCATCATTTATAATCTGGCCATTTAAGAAATTTGGAAAAGTAGAATAGAATTGCTGGTGATTTTTTGAAATTAAATGATTTAAAAAAAGATTATGATAAGATGCAAAGTAAATATGGTGATAAAAATCTAGATTCAATTTATAGTGGAGGATGTGAAGATAATCCTGATATTTGTTTTGTTTTTATGAATCAGACTGGTAAAAATATTGCTAGTGAAAAAATGTGGCATGGTAGAAAATCACCTTGGCTTGGTTCTAAAAAAATTTGGACATTATTTTATAAAACTAATTTATTAAGTGAAGATATTTATAAAAAAATTGAAGAAAAAAAGCGAAAAGATTGGGATTATGAATTTTGTGATAAAGTTTATGAAGACATAACTAAACACCATATATTTATTACTAATCTAGGGAAATGTACTCAAACTGATGCTAGACCATTATCTGATGATGTCTTAAAAAAATATTTAAATTTACTATTTAAAGAAATAGATATAATTAAGCCTAAAATAATAATTACTTTTGGAAATCAAGTTAGTTCAATTATTTTAAATAAAAAAATCATGGTGTCTTTAAATCGCAAAATAAGTCATGAAATAAAAATTAATAAAAATATTTATAGAGTTTATCCTGTATATTATCCTGTTGGTAATGGAATATTTAATATGGATAAAGCTATTCTAGATATAAATTGGATAATTAATAAAGAAATAAAAAATAATATTTATTTATAATTGGAGGAAATTGTGGATAGGTTGTTTTTAGAAGTTCCCACTATAAAAAGGAAAAAAGAGGCATTAGATTATTTAAATGAAAATATTAAAGATAATTCTGAATTAAACGGGACAGGTAGTATGAGCATGTGTCTTAAAGGCTCAACTTATGAAGAATGGTTATTAGAACTTGAAAAAAGGAATGATTTAGAATATTTAAAGAAAATAAATCGATGTCAATCAAAAACCTTTTTTGTAGTTAGAGAAAATGATAATAAAATAGTTGGAATGATAAATGTAAGATATAACATTCCTAAAAAGTTATTAAATACTTGGGCTTCTCATATAGGTTATGGAATTAGACCAACTGAAAGAAAAAAAGGATATGCTAAAATTGCCTTATATTTAGGATTACTTGAAGAACAAAAATTAGGGGAAGAAAAAATATTATTAGAGTGTAGTGCTGATAATATTGGTTCTAATAAAACTATTTTAGCATTAGGTGGTAAATTAGAAAAAACGAAGCTTGATGAATATGATAATACAATGACTAATTATTATTGGTTTGATGTTAAAGAAGCTATTGAAAAAAATTGTGATTATTATAAAAATTTTATTGTAGATAAAGCAAAAACAAGCAAATGCAACTTATAGTTGCTCAAAAAAATAAACCTGCAAAATAATAATTGGTAGAAAAAAATTAATTGCAACTTTAAAATTATTAGTGGAGGCGAGGAAAATGAGTTTTGCAGAAAACTTACAAAATTTAAGGAAAAAGAGCAATATGACTCAAGATGAATTAGCAGAGAAATTACAAGTATCTAGACAAGCAGTTTCAAAATGGGAAAGTGGATCAGGTTATCCGGAAACAGAAAAAATTATATCTATATGTGAAATTTTTGATTGTAGTATGGATGAATTAATTAGAGGAAAAATAACTTTAGATAAAAAGGATAATTATGATTTAGTAATGAGTACATCTGCCAAGCAAGTTTCTATAGCGGTGACTTTAATCTTACTTGGTGTTTCAATATTTTTAACTATTATTGGTTTATCACCAGATGTAGAACAATCTAGTTTAATTGGTATCTGTGTTATCTTATTAAGTGTAGCTTTTGCAGTTCCATTATTTATTGTTAATGGTTTTAAAATAGAAGAATTTAAAAAGAAAAATCCCATTTTAAATAATGTTTATACCGAAAATGAATTAGAAGTTGGGAAAACTAAATATACCAAATTTACAGCAATTGGAATATCTATTATTTTAATTGGGGTTATGATTATGATGCTATTGTTTGGTTTAAAAATTGGTGGTGAAGAAAGCTCTTTACCCGTTGCAATATTAATGTATTTTATTACTATTGGTACTTCAATAATTGTTTATGCAAGTAATATGAAAGAAAAATTTGATATTCTAAAATATAATAAAGAAAATACTTTAGAATATAAGGAAGTTAAAAATAAAGTTGGTAAAATATGCGGAATAATTATGCTAATTACAACTATTATCTTTCTTATATGGGGATTTACTTTAAACATGTGGGAAATAAATTGGATGGTATATCCAATTGGTGGTATATTGTGTGGAATTATTTCAATTATATTTGAAAAAGATATAAAGTAAAATAGAAACATTTAATTGTACTTTAAAATGATGGATATTGTAATTTTTTGAGGCGGATTTGTTTTAAATCTGCTTTTTTCATGATATAATTAATCTGTAATAAAAAAAATTAAATATAAAATGAAAGTAGGTGTATATATGTCTAACAAAATAATTGAAGTTCAAAATCTTAAAATAAATGTAACCAATATTAACGAAAAAGATTATATTTGTATTTCAGATTTTGGTAAATTTAAAGAAGGAAATTCCAAGTCTGATGATGTTATTAGAAATTGGTTAAGAAATAGAATTACATTAGAATTTTTAGGTACATGGGAATCTATTTATAATCCTAATTTTAATTCCGTCGAATTCGACGGGTTTAGAAAAAGTGCTGGGCTTCATACATTTACTTTAAGTGTTACTGAATGGTGTGAAAAAACGAATGCTGTTGGCATATATTCAAAACGAGGAAAATATGGTGGAACATATGCACATAAAGATATTGCATTTGAATTTGCATCAGCCATAAGTCCAGTATTTAAATTATATTTAATAAAAGAATTTGAAAGATTAAAAGAGTTAGAAAATCAAAATAGAGAATGGGATGTAAAAAGAATACTTACAAAGAATAATTATTTAATACATACAGATGCAATTAAAAATTACATTTTACCTGATAATGATTTTTATAAAAATAAAGAATGGTTAAAATATGCTGAAGAAGCAGATATTCTTAATGTAATATTATTTCATACTACTGCTAAAAAATGGAGAGAATTAAATCCAAAGTTAGCAAAAAATTCAAATGTAAGAGATTATGCATCCATTAATGAATTAACTGTTTTATCAAATTTAGAATCACATAATGCTGAGCTAATTAAAGAAGGAAAATCAAAAGAAGAAGATTTGAAATATTAAGTGATATATGTAAATATCAATTGGATATTCTTAATAATGTCGAAAAAATTAAATTATCAAATGAAAAAGGTAGTGATTAAATGTCAAATACTTTTAAATACCTTATAAGTAAAAATAGAAGAAAATAAAAAGTTAGAATTATAAAAATGAAGGAGTAATGATTTAAAATGAGTATAATTTCAATTGCTAGTGGTTCGTCATGTTGGCGAGGATTAGAGTATTATAAAAGTCAAAAAATTAAAAATATAAAAAAAATAAATAATAACGAATATACAAGTATTGTTTTAGGAAATAAAGATTATAATGTTTATCTTAATTTAGAACATCCTAGAAAATCAACATGCAATTGTCCTCTAGCTAATGGAAAACGAATTATTTGTAAACATATTGTTGCAACTTATTTTAGTGCAGTTCCAAATAGTGCTAAAAGTTTTGAAGAAGAGCAAGAAAAATTACAACTAGAATATGAAGAGTATGAAAAAAGACAATACCAAAATGCTATAAAGCATTTACACAAAATGTCTAAAAAAGAATTAATTGAAGAACTTGTTAATATTTTTGACTATGCTCCAGAATGGATTTATACTGACTTTGTTAAAAGAAATGATATTGAAGGATAAATCTGTAAATTTTGTGATAAAAAATTGATGATTGGAGATGAGATTATGGAAAAATTAGAAGAACAAAATAATTTATTAATATATAAAAATAAAGATGGCAATGTTGTTGTTGATGCAATTTATAAAGATGAAACTTTATGGCTTACTCAAAAAGGAATGGCTAAAGTCTTTGATGTAGGAGTACCAGCAATTTCCAAACATTTAAAAAATATATTTGAAGAAGAAGAATTAAAGGAAAATATGGTTGTTTCCAAAATGGAAAATACCACGCAACATGGTGCAATTAAAGAAAAAACACAAACAAATGAAGTTAAAATTTATAATCTTGATGCTATAATTGCAGTTGGTTATCGAGTTAATTCTAAAAAAGCAACTGAATTTAGAATATGGGCGACTAAAATTTTAAAAGAATATATGATAAAAGGTTTTGCTTTAAATGATGAAAGATTTATAAATGGAAATAAATTTAGTACTAAATATTTTGATGAATTGTTAGAAAGAATTAAAACTATTCGAGTCAGTGAAAGAATGTCTTATCAAAAAATTACTGATTTATTTATTGCAACATCAACTGACTATAACCCAAATTCAGAAGAAGCATATACCTTTTTTAAAATCGTACAAAATAAACTACATTATGCAATAAGTGGTTATACCGCTGCTGAATTAATCTATACAAGAGCTAATGCGAGTAAAGAACATATGGGGCTTACTAATTGGAAAAATAGCCCAGACGGATTAATATATAAATATGATGTTACGGTAGCTAAAAACTATTTAACTGAAGATGAATTAAATAAATTAAACCGTTTAACTATAGCATTTTTAGATTATGCTGAAGATATGGCATATGAACATAAAGTTATGACTATGAATGATTGGATAAATACAACTGATAAATTATTAAAATTTAGAGATAAAAAAATTTTAACAAATTCTGGTAAAATAACTCATAAAGAAGCAGTAGATAAAGCTGAAAAAGAGTATGAAAAATATCGAGTAATTCAAGATCAAAAATATATATCTTCAATGGATGAATTTTATAATAAATATCTTAAAGAAAGTAATAATAATTAAAAGGGGCTGTTGGGAAATTAAATTATTGATTTTCTAACAATCCTTTTATTTTGATTTAAATATAAAAGATTATATTTTTATGCGCGATGTACGGAATTTTCAGCAATAATCTGCGATATTTTTAGTTAAAAATTTTTTTTGTTTTATATCTTTTTCTACTCTTAAATTTTCTAAAAAACTCATAAATTTATCCTTTTTTTCAAATTTACATTACAGTTTTCTGACTAAACTATGAAAATGCCGTTTTTAATGCTAAAATGATTAATGTAATACAACTCCTTGAACAAGATTATTGTATTACAAATGGCCTAGAAAGTACTGTATTTTCTAGGTTTTTTAAATTTAATAAAAAAAGAACTATTGAAAAAATTAATTACTTAATTTCCCAACAGCCCCTTCTAATTTGGTCGGCCAGTGACGATCAAATTATTTTTACATAAAAAGAAAGGAAGTGTTTTAATGGCGAAACAGCTGATGATATTTTTAAAAGAAAAAAAATTGCGGTATAGAGAAGATATATTAGATAATATGAATGAAGATGAATTAGTGGCTAATTTATTTAGAATAAATCAACCAAAACAAAGACTAATTAGAGATAATGTACAAGGTGAAAATAATGCTAAAGCCGTACATTATGATGTTGGTAGAAAGATCCGAAAAGCTATTCAAGATATAGGAAGAATGCTATCGGAAGAAATGCCAACACCTAAGAAAGTTTAAAAGAACTTGAAAGAGAAAAGAAACAATTAAAAAATAGTGAACAAGACTTGAAGAAGTTAAATAATTAATGGAAGTGATAAAAATGAATGAAAATAAAGTAAATATTAATTGATTGATTACGATTTATTTAACCCCTCAGAAAAACTCTTGTAAATAAGAGATTTCCAAGAAAAATGAACTTACACATTTTATTAAAAAGTGGCTAAAATTACTAAAAATTGATAAAAATACTCCCGAGTTTGACAGTTGATAAAATAAAAAAAGTTTAATTTTTGTTTGAAATTAAGCTTTTCTTTTGTCTTAATATA
>CANQSC010000041.1 GCA_947626445.1 uncultured Bacilli bacterium | reverse complement strand
GCTTTAAAAACGTCACATTTTTTATTATAAAATTGTGACGTTTTTATTGGTCGTCCAAAATGCGGAAACTCAAATTTTTTTATTTGAACTATAAAAGTCCGAGTTTAGTATCTACCTGGTGCCGATTAACAGAATTGAACTGATCTTTCATGCTTACCATGCATGTGTACTACCACTGTACTAAATCGGCTTAAACAAATTTTATCATACATCATAAAATGATGTAAAGCAAATTGTTTAATCAACCTAAATATTGAATAACCATTGAAATTATGGGATTAGCAAAATAAGATTCAGTTGATAAATAATCTATTGAAGGACTATTTAAAATAATATCATGATTACATAAATTAACTAATTCCATTTCTTCTTTAATCGGTTCTTTAATTACAAATAGTCCTTGACCTACTAATTTAATATTTTTATCACCAGGATTAGCATAAACAGCATCACCGGCATAAATAATTCTTTCAAACATCTTTTTTAAACCGACAGAATAAGTCATATCTTCTAAAGTAGTCATATTATCATTAACTTGCACATTAACAATAAAACTTACTTTATATACCCCACCTTGATTAAATAAAATTGTATTATTAGGAGTTAAAGTACAAATATCAACATTATCAATATCCTTTCGTTCTAGAGGAAGACGATGATATGAACCAATTGGCACGCCAGCTTCTTTATTGGTATTAAAAGTAACTATATAAGCATTACCAATTTCTTGATTACCTGTAGGTCCCGTTGGTCCGGTTGGCCCCGTTGGTCCATCACTTCCACTTGCCCCAGCGATTCCTTGAAGTCCTTGAATTCCTCTTTGCCCAGTTGGTCCGGTAGGTCCTGTTGCTCCCATTTTCCCTTCTGGTCCTCTTATCATGCCAACATCTTGCCAATCACCATTTACCCAAACAAATAAATTATCTCCAACTAAATAACTTTCCCCAGGTTTACCAGTTGGATATTGTTTTCTTAAATCTTCTTCCGTATCAAATGAACCTAAAATAGTAACACTTGTTCCACTAGGTCCCGTGGGACCTGTAGCTCCTTCTGGTCCCGGCTCTCCTTTGGGAATAACAAAATTTAAAACATGGTCACTTCCCGTTCCAACATCATCAATACTAACATCCGAAATAGAATCTCCAATTGTAACATTACCGATTTCTAAACTAATTGCCGGCCCTGTTGCTCCCGTTGGCCCTATAGGTCCCATTGGCCCAGCAGGTCCTGGAAGTCCATTTGGTCCCATTGGTCCTTGTAGCCCTTCTAAACCGATTGGTCCTGTTGGTCCCATTGGTATTACAAAAGAAAGTTTTACATTTTCATTACTACCAATATTAGTAACACTAGCAATACCTCCTGGTTCCCCAGTTTGGGTCTCATCTATTTCAATTGTTGCTGGTCCTGCTGGTCCCGTTGGGCCCGTAATTGTTCTTATATTACAACAACAATTTTGAATTAAACCTCTTTTTTGAGCATTTTTTACATATTCATAAGCTTTTTGATATTCGTTGTTCATCACAAATACCTCCCTAGGGTAGTTTATGTTTTATTATAATTTTTGCTTATCTTTTTAGTATATTTTCTAAAAATAAAACCAATCTAACTACAGGAGGAAATATATGAAAGAAAATATTAATGCTTTAGATGAATTAAGTAAAGGTGCTTGCATGGGGATGGATGCCATTCATTTTATCTTAGATAAAATTGAAGATGAAGAATTTAAAGAATCTTTAACTACTCAATATGAAAAATATCAAAATATTGAAAAGAAAATTAGAAAAGTTTATGCTAATTATAAAGTTGAAGATAATCCTAAAGAAACTAGTATGATGAATAAAGCTATGACTTGGTATGGTATTGAAATGAAAACTTTAACTGATACTAGTAATTCTAAAATTGCCGAATTATTAATGCAAGGTACCAACATGGGAATTATTGAAGGAAGAAAACTTTTAAATAATAAAAAAGTTGATCAAGAAGTTGAAGATTTAATTAGTGAATATGTTACTATGCAAGAAGATTCAGTAGAAAATTTAAAAAAATATTTATAAAAATAGCTTAGGCTATTTTTTTACATGTCTACAACTCTTTTATTACTTGTCTTTAATCATAAGTTTTGATATGATTTTTTTATGAAAGGAGAATATATACATGCGTTATGGTTCTTATGGTACAGAATTAGTTTCTTCTAGTAGTACTAATGCTGGAGTATGGGTAATTGTTAGTTTATTAGTGGCCATTTGTGGAGGTATAGTATTATATTTTACTTTTTTAAATAAAGATAATGCTAAAGATTATCAAGGATTTACTAAAAAACTATATGATTTTCTATCTTTTAAAACTTTAAGTTTAGAAGCAATTTTAAAAATTTGTTACTTAGTTATTGCCATATTTATAACTATTACTTCATTTAGTTATATAAGCACTAGTGTAATTGCCTTTTTATTATATTTATTTATTGGTAATGTTGTAGCAAGAATTATTTTTGAAAGTGCTTTATTAGTTATTATGATGTATCATAAACTAAATGAAATTAATGATAACTTAACAGTTAAAAAAGAAAATAAGAAAGAAAGTAAAAAAGACGAAGTAAAAAAAGAAGATAACAAGTGAGTAGAAATACTCATTTTTTTCATATATTTTAATAAAAGGGGGTTGTTTATTTGAAAAACATTACCTCAAATATCAATCCTACTGTTTTTTCATGGTCAGCAATTGTGGTTGGCACTATATTATGTGAAGAATTAAATGTTTTAGAACAAAATGCCATTGGTAACTGGATTATTTTACTCGGTGATTATCTACTAACTAATGCCGCCCAAGTTGCAGTCATTCAAAGTGATAACGAAAATGATAATAATAACAATCAGCCTTTAAATGATGATGAAAAAATGGAAGCCTTACAAAAAGCCATCAAAAAAATAGAAGATGAAATTGCTAATTTAAAAAGCAGTTAATCTTCTATTAAATTATTTAATTTTTGATAAACTTTTTTAAAACATGTTAGAAAACGATATACTTCATCAGTTGTTGTTAAATGAGATAAACTAATTCTAATAGTACCCATAGCTCTTTTACGGTCATTATAAATAGCCATTACACTAGTTGAAAGTTCATTTGAAGCACATGCACTATTGGTACCAAGATAAATATCATATTCTTCCATCGCATGAATAAATGTCTCTGGTTTAATATTTTTTAAACTGATATTTAAGATATGGGGAATACATATTTTCGTTTGATTTATTTCTACTCCATCTAATTTTTTTAAATCATCTACTATCATCGCATTTAATCTTTTAACAAAATTTTCTCTTTTTTCAACATCAGTAGTAGCAAGTCTAATCGCTTTAGAAAAAGCCACAATTAACGGTACAGGAGGTGTTCCGGGATTATAAATAGAACCACTACCATACATCAATGGACTCATTTTTACCCGATCACTTTTATATAAAAGAGCAATCCCTTTAGGACCATATATTTTATGAGATGAAGCAGTAGCTAAATCAACATCATGTAGGCTCACTGAGACTTTACCTAAAGCTTGAGTCATATCACTATGAAGTAGGGTACTACTATTTTCTTTTTTAATAATTTGTCTTAACATTTTAAGTGGTTGTCTTGCTCCCGTTTCACTATTAACGGCACAAATGCTAACCAAAATAGTATCTAAACGCATCTTATTTTTTAAATCTTCAAAATCAATTAATCCTTCATCAGTATTATTAACATAACTAATCTCAAAACCAATTGTTTCTAAATAATCACATATTTTATAAATAGAAGGATGTTCTAATTTAGAGACAATTAAGTGATTACCATGCTTCATATTAGCAAGACAAGTTCCAATTAAAGCTAAATTATTAGACATTGTCGCACTAGAAGTAAAAATAATTTCACTTTCTAAAACATGAAAAATATCACTAATTTGTTTAATTGCACTATTCATTAAAGTTTTACTTTTAACCCCTAAATTATGTAATGAATTAGGATTACCCATAAAGTCTTTAGTAGCTCTGATGTAAGATTCTAAAACTTCATAATTTACTGGTGTCGTTGCACTATAATCTAAATAAATCATATCTATTCCCTTCCCTCTAATAAAATAGATCGTATTTGATCCCAATTATATACTCTTCTAATTCCTAAAGATTCTAAATCTTCAAAATCATATTTTTGATTATGTTTATGATCTAACAATAATTTTACTTTCCCATAACCTTTTTTTAAATTAGATACTTTATCATCAATTTTAATATCACACATAACAACATCTTTAGAACCAGTTAATATTATTTTCCTAGGATCAATAAAAGGCATATTTTTAACTATCCATTCATATTTATACATTGCTGATACTTTACTTTCTAATACTCTTCTTGGATCAACAAAAGCCGCACATATATAAACATCATAATATTTACATAAATCTTTAATTGTACTAATAGCATTAGGTAATTCTTTAATATCATCATAAATATTTACATTCTTATAAAAATGATCTAAAAATGCTTCTTTTTCTTCGCCTAGAATATCTTCAACATAATAAGTATCAATATCTTCAGCTTTATAATTAGTATTTTTATAATCATTAACGGCTTTTAAATAACCATCCATAACTATTGTTTCATCTAAATCAATCATAATCTTTTGCATAATAATCTCCTAATCTTGATATTCATTAAGTAGTTTTTTATATATTCCCGGTTCAATAACATTAATAGCATTAATGGCATTTTCTAAAGATTTTTTAAATTCCCCATGATAAAAGAAATTTTCCGCTCTATTTAAAGCAATATTAACTTCTTCTTTCACTGGACGATAACGATTACCATAAACAATAGTCATCTCAGCCATTCTCGCCGTTTTAACAACTTCTTTAGTTGTATTATAAACTTTTAAAACTAGGTCTCTTGCCGTATCAACTCTAATATTTAAAGCTTTAATCGAAATTGGCGTCTTTTCTAACTCATCAACTAAATTTTGAATAGCTTCAACAGCTTCACTTAATTCCACAAAATAATTATCAGGAATAACTGGTAATTTAAAGGAACGCATTTGTAATTTAGCTTGATTTAAAATATGTTTCATTTCATCTAATTGGTCTCTTGCTCTTAATTCATCTTCTTTTAAGCTACCTAGACTTCTTAAAGCAAAATCTAATTTTTCTTCACTCTTACTAACTTTTAAATTTAATAATTCCATTTCTTTACCTAAATGGGAAAAACTAGATTTATGAGCCCGATGATTTAGAATTACTTCATCATACTCTTTTCTTTCCGTTTCTAATTCATTTTTAATGGTAAAAACTACTTCCACATCTTCATCAGTTAAATCATAACTATACTTAATGTCTTTTAATTTTCTAATTAAAGCATCATTAATTTTAACTAATTTAGTAAGTTTAATTAATATTGAACGAGAATAATCTTCAAATATTTTCTTACTAATTCTTTCTTTATCAAAATCTTGATAAATAGAATCAAAATAATCAACCATTGTTTTTAATTCAAAAATCGAATCTTCAATATTTAAAACATTAAGTCTTTGAAAAATATCCGCTATTTTTTTATTAGATTCAGTTATGTTATATTCTAAATTTAAATAATCTAAATTATAACCATTTTTTTCCATCTTAAAAGCAATTGATTTAATATCTTCAATTTTTTTAGGAATAATACTTTTACCAAGTGCAATAATAGACGGTGCTTCTTCAATAACTAATTTTAAATTACCTATTAAATCATCAATAGCTTTAACAATTTTCCCTACTTCTTGATAAGCATTTTTTTCCATTGATACTTCAAAAGCTGAAAAAAACTTATCAACATTTTCAAATTGTAATTCAATAGGACTACATATAATACTATAATCATTTTTATGGTCATGATATTTTCTTAATATTTCTCTATAACTAGCTTTTAATTTCGTAATAGTTTCACGATTTCTTTCTTCACTTAAAGTTATTTCTTTTATTTCATCAAGTAAAAAATTAGATTTAGTTTTAGCATAGTAAATATCTAATTCAGCTTCATTTAATTTTTCAGCTAATTGTTTATAATCTTTATTACTATATAATTCTTCTATTAAAACTAATTCATCAGTTATTTTAGCAACATCTTCTTCTTTTATTTCATTAAAACGTTCTACAAAAGAATCATATTTTTTACGCATAACATCATTATTTACTAATGGTTCAACTTTATTTATTTCACTCATTATCGAACCAGAAATTATTAAATTTTTTTCTCGTTCTAAATTAACGATTTGATTATGATAACTATTTTTTTCTTTTCTAGATAAGAAATTAAGGGCTACGATAATAGCAATTATTGTAAGGATATAAGCTGCAATACCTAAAATAATAATCATTTCCCCACTCATAATTTCCCTCCTATCCTTAATAAACATTTTATCACATTTTGACATATTTAAAAGAATAATTTGCAAATTTCATGAAAAAATAGTTGCAGTCTAAAAAGAGTTTTGTTATAATCAAATTGTTTTAAACAAATGGCGAGATAGCTCAGTTGGCTAGAGCAATCGGTTCATACCCGATAGGTCGTGAGTTCGAATCTCTCTCTCGCTACCAAAAGATAATTTCCAAGCCCATTATTATAAGGGCTTGTTTTAATTTTTAGTTAATTATAAAAAGTTAATTTATGCATTAAAAATTGAGACTACAACTAACAAATAAATACAATAAAAAATTAATTTGAATTAATGATAAAACCAATTTTTTAATATTTACCCAAATTAATTTTTAAAGCTTAACAAAGCATAAAAAAGATGGCTCCAATGTTTCTACATAAATATTTTACCAATAATGGTAAAACTTCGATTCACCAGAGTCATTTTCAATGTAACTTTATGCAAATATAATTAGTACATAAACCAACATAAATCCAAAACACATAGGTGCTTTTGGTACAAATAATATATCAAAAAAATATTATTTGTAAATTATATATGCAAATTTTAACATTTTATTGTTTCACTTCCCAAAACCCTTCCCATGGGTCTTTTTTATTGATTCGTTTTAGAGCTTCTTTCATTGTAATTTCATTTGGTTTTATCTTATCTAATTCATTCCATTTAATTGGCATTGAAACAGGAGCATTATCTCTTAATCTAATTGAATAAGGACAGACACTAGTAGAACCATAATTATTTCTAACCCAATCAATATAAATTTTATTTTTTCTTTTTTTCTTACTCATATTACTAACATATTTATCTGGCCACTTCATTTCCATTAATTTAGCAATATTCTTAGCAGTTAATCTAAAATCATCCCAATTTTTAATAGAATGAATTGGCACTACGACATGATAACCTTTTCCCCCACTTGTTTTCAAAAAAGATTTTAGAGATAAACTATCTAATATACTTTTTAAATCTTTAACCCCTTCTCTTAACTTTTTTAAACTAACATTTTCATCAGGATCTAAATCAAAAACCATCATATCTGGCTTATTACTAGGCAAATGTCCACCCCAAATATGAAATTCATAACTATTCATTCCTACTTCACTAATTAAGCCACTTATTGTTTCAATATAATAGTAATCTTCTTTATGATTAAGAGATGGAATAATAACTTTTTTAATACCATCTCTTTTCTTTTCTAAATGCTTCTTAAAAAATTTATCACCATTCATCCCATTAGGACATCTAATCGTACTAATTAATCTTTTATCTAAATATGGTAACATTCTTTTAGCAACTTTTTGATAATATTTAACAATATCTAATTTGGTTATTTTAGGTTTATTATAAATAACTTTATTAGGATTAGTTATTTCAATTGTTTCAATATAAGTTTTATCATTATCTTTAACAAAAGTTTTATTTTTTAAAATTTCTTTCATGGTTCTACCAGTTTTAACACTAGTTTTATATTTAGATATATCCGTATAATTAGCGTATAGATCTTTTTCTTTTATAAGTAACCAATTATTTTCTTTTAAACGAATTAAAGACCAAGAACCTTTTAATCTTTGTCCATCTAATTTAAATTTAATTATTCCTTTTTTAAATGAAGTATTAGGATTATCATAACATTCCCAATAACCTTCATCAAAAATCATTACAGTTCCTCCACCATATTCTCCTTTAGGAATAATTCCTTCAAAATTACGATAAGAATAAGGATGGTCTTCTACCATAACTGCTAATCTTTTTTCTCCTACTTTATAACTTAGACCTTTTGGAACGGCAAAACTTTTTAAAGTACCATTAAGTTCTAATCTTAAATCATAATGGTCATGACTAGCTAAATGATGCTGAACTACAAATCTTTTTCTTTGATGTTTAACTTTTATTTTTCCTACTGGTTCACTAGTCTTATTAAAATTTCTTTTATTATTATATTTTTTTAAATTACTCATAACAAATACCTCATAATTATTTTGGTATTTAAATTAAAATATATGTAAAAAAAGATAACTATCAATTAACTAGTTATCTAAAATACTTGTACATGAAAATTCAACATCACTAACAAATTTTTTTAAATCATCAGTTGAAACATTTTCCTCACATTCAATATAAGCTTCTTTCTTTTCTAAGCTAACAACTGCCTTAATAATCCCATCTTGATTATTTAAATAATTTTCTAAACGATTTTTACATCCTTCACAACTCATTCCTTCAATTTTTAAAACATAATTTTTCATTTTTAATTTTCCTTTCTTTATTTTTTTCAAGAACTCTTTTAATTCCATCTAGATTATTTTGATTATAATTTTGTTCAACATCATACAATATTAAAATATCATCATTAGTTTTTAATTCAAAAAATTTTTTTAATTCTTCATTTAAAGTTATTTTTTTATTTAAAATTTGTTGTTTAATAAACCATATTTGCATTTCATCATAATTCATAGCACTTTTTAAAAAAGTAATTAGTTCATTATAATTCATTGATTTTTGTCTTTTTTCTTCAATAAGATTTTTTAAAGAACATAACTTGCGTATAATATCGTCTTGTAAATTATATTTGCATTTTAACTCTTCAATATCTAAATTATTTTCCATCTTTTTGAACTCCTTTCAACTAACCATATCTTATCATTCATTTAAAACTTTTTCTACTTCAATAATTAATTCTTCTTTTTTTGGAATATAATATGTGTAAGTTGACGCAAAAACATTATTAGAAAGTCCACCTAAAGCATAATCAATAGCAATATTTTTTTTACTTTTACACAAAATAATGCCAATTGGTTTATTATCATCTTTATCATTAATTTCTTCATTATAATAATTTAAATACATATTCATTTGACCTGCATATTCAGCCTTCATTTGACCAATTTTTAAATCAATTAATACATAACATTTTAAAATTTTATTGTAGAAAACCATATCCACATAGTAATGAATATTTCCCAAAGTTATTCTTTGTTGTGTTCCAACAAACATAAAACCTTTTCCTAGCTCAAGTAAAAATTCTTCAATATGCTTTACTAATTTTTGTTCTAAATTTTTTTCTAAAATAGGTTTATTTTCTTTAACTCCTAAAAATTCAAATACATATGGTTCTTTTAAAACATCTAAAGGATTATTTAAAGTTTGCCCAACTTTTGATAATTCATAAACTTTTTCTTTATTCTTTTTACCATCAGAAAGTAATAATCGTTCAAATAAAGATGTTTCTAATTGTCTTTTTAATTCTCTTACACTCCAATTAGAATTAATACATTCCTTTTCATAAAAGTTACGTTCATCAATATTTTCAATACTTAATAGTTCACAATAATGTGACCAACTCAATTTAACAGACAGTGTCTGTTGTTTTGGATATTCTAAATAAAATCTTCTCATATACTGTAAATTAGAAACCGAAAATCCTGGTCCCAAAGTTTTTCTTAATTCTTTAGATAATTCTTTTAAAATTTGTTTACCATATTCAGCTTTAATATTACCATTTTGCTCATTTTCAACAATAATTTTTCCAACATTCCAATAAGCATATAACATAACATTATTAACTTCATATGATACTTTTTTTCTACTACTTAAAATAATTTTTTTAATTTCTTCTACCATTTCATAGTTATTATTATCTAGCATTTTAAATCCTCCTTTAAAATTATAATTTTCCATTAATATTATATCACAATATACAACTTTCTTTGATAAAAAATTACATTAATAAACAATCGAGTAGAGAAAACTTTTCAAGATAAATCTTAAATACTTTTCCCTCTCACACCACCAGTACATACCGTTCGGTA
>CANQSC010000040.1 GCA_947626445.1 uncultured Bacilli bacterium | reverse complement strand
ACAATAAGTACTGAATTAAATGCTACATATTACTTTAGAGCAGTAGACCATGTAGGAAATCCAAGTGGATGGACAGGAGCATATACAATAATTAAGAAAAATGGAACACCGGTAGTAGATTACTTTAAAAATTTAGCTAAAACAGATACAACAAATTTAAAAACAGATGGTACAAATGATGCTAATATAAGATATGTAGGAGCAACAGTAAATAACTATATTGATATAGGCGATAGAGATAGTGATGGAAAACCAATATTATGGCGAATAATAGGAGTAATGAATAACATAACCAATTTAGATAATGGAGGACAACAAGAAAGTCTAGTAAAAATAATCAGAGCGGATAGTATAGGAGATTATAGTTGGGATAGTAGTGCATCAGGAATAAATGATGGATATGGAGTGAATGAATGGAGTGATTCTGACATAATGAAACTATTAAATCCCCAAGAAGTATATAGTGGAACCCCAACAATCGGAGGAAGTTTGTATTGGAATAAAGGAAGTGGAAGTTGTTATAGTGGTTCAAAAGAAGCAAAAACAACATGTAACTTTATAAGTAGTGGAATAAGTGAAGAAGCAAGGAAGAAGATAGCGAAAGTAAGATGGAATACAGGGACATATGCAACATATAATACAAGTGATTGGACAGCAAAAACAACATATGAAACAGAAAGAGGAAGTCATAATGGAAAAGAACAATGTGCAAGTAATGGAGGAAAATATTGTAATGATGAAGTATCAAGAACAACAACATGGGAAGGATATATAGGATTAATGTATCCAAGTGATTATGGATATGCAGTAGGAGGAAGTGTTAGAGAAACATGTTTAGGAAAAAGTATGTATGACTATGATGGAGAAAGTTGTAACACAAATGATTGGTTAAAGCAAAGTAGTTATACATGGACAATGACACCATCGCCGAATTCTTCTATTGCTCACGATGTGTTCAGTGTGTTTTCGTCTGGCTATGTCTACACCGACTATGCGACCTCTGCGGATGGGGTTCAGCCAGTCGTATATCTATCATCGTCAGTAAAAATAATAGACGGTAATGGAGAAAAAGGAACGCCATATATTTTAAAATAATAAACTTTGTGAAAATTTTCATAAAGTTTTTTTCTATTTGCATTTTAATAGGCTTTATGTTATATTTTTGGGCAGATGAGGTTTTGTATGAAAATTAAAGTTTGTTTAATAAAGGGTGAAGATAAAGTATTAGAAAGTATAGTATTAGGTAATATTCTAGATAATATTATAAGTTTTAAAATAGAAGATATGTTAAATACTATTGATATTAATAAAGAATTATTTATTAGGGAGAATGATGAATATAAATTTTTTCTTGATTTTTTAAATAATTCATGTATACTTACATTGAAAAAAGAAAATTATAGTTTAGATATTAATGTTGATAATTGTAGTTTTGAAGTGTTTAGTAATAAAATAATTATTGATTATTTTATAGAAACTGATGAATGTAATAATCATCTTATAATAGAATGGAATGATTGATATGCCAAAAGAATTACTTATTAAAGTTTTAGAAGAATTAGAGTATCCTTATGATGAAGTAGAGATTATTAAATCTAATCGTCCTGATTTATGTGATTATCAATATGATGGAGCTTTTAAATTAGCAAAAGTATTACATAAAAGTCCTTTTGAGATAGGTAATAATATTGTTAATAAGTTTAAAGAAATTAGTGATAATCGTATTGTATCTGATATAGAATGTGTTAATGGTTTTGTTAATTTTAAGTTAAGTTCTTTATGTATTAATAAAATGTTAAATGAAATGATTGATAGTGAAACTTATAATATTAGTCTTCCTCCTAAAGAAAAGATTGTAATAGATTATGGAGGAGCTAATGTTGCTAAACCTCTCCATGTTGGGCATTTAAGACCAGCTATTGTTGGTGAAAGTATTAAAAGAATATTAAAGTTTATGAATCAAGATGTTATAAGTGATGTTCATTTAGGTGATTATGGTTTACAAATTGGGGAAGTTATCTATGGTCTTAAAAAAGAAGGTATTGATTGTAAAGATATAAATATTAGTTTATTAGATAGAATATATCCAGAGATGAGTACTTTATGTAAAGAAGATGAAACTGTTAAAAATGAATGTGCAAGTATTACTAAAGAATTACAAGATGGAAATGTAGAGTATCAAGAATATTTTAAGAAGATTTTAGAAATTAGTAAAAAAGATATTAAAAATAATTATGATTATTTAGATGTATCATTTGATTTATGGTATGGTGAATCTGATGCTTATAAATATATTCCCAAATTAACTAATCTTTTAAATGAACAAAACTTATTAACTTTAAGTGAAGGTGCTTTAGTTGTTGATGTATCTAAAGAAGATGATAAAAATCCTATTCCGCCTTTTATTTATCAAAAAAGTAATAAAGCTTATTTATATGGAACTACTGATTTAGCTACCATCTTAGAGCGTCAACAAGATTTTCATCCTAATAAAATTATCTATATAACTGATGCTCGTCAGGCTTTACATTTCAATCAATTATTTCGCGTTAGTAAAATGTTAAATGCTACTAAAGATATCGATTTAGAATTCTTAGGGTTAGGAACTATTAATGGTAGTGATGGTAAACCTTATAAAACTAGAGCCGGTAATACTCCTAAACTTAGAGATTTATTTAGTGAAACTAAAGAAATCTTTAAAAATAAAAGAGTCGAAAATGAAAATATTAGTGAAAGTGATTTAGATATTATCGCTAATTCCATTATTAAGTTTGCTGACTTACAAAATAATCTTCATAAAGAATACATTTTTGACATTCAAAAATTTTCTGATGTCATAGGAAAAACTGGACCATATATCCTATATACTTACTTAAGAACTAATAAAATTATTATAAATAATCCTATAAGTATAGACAAGTTAAATGAAACAATATATAATAATCAAGATCGGGAATTAAGAATCAAATTATTAGAACTTAATTCAATTATGAATTATGCTTTTGAAAGCCGATTACCTTCTATAATTGCTAATTATTTATATGAATTATGTGTATTATTAAATACCTTTTATGAAAAAAATCATATTAATAATTTAGAAGATATAGAAAATAAAGAAAATTGGATATTACTATTAAATTTAACAACTAAAATAATTAAAACATTATTAGATTTATTAGTAATAAAAGTTCCAAGTAGAATGTAAGGAGAATGTTTATGAAAAAATTAAAAGAATATTCTAAAGAAGAATTAGAAACTTTAAATTATGATGATATTGCTTATTTAATATTAGAAGCAAAGAAAAAGAAAATGAAGATAAGTGATTTATTTAATAAAGTATGTGAATTATTAGAATTAGATGAAGGAACTTATGCTGATTATATAACTGATTTTTTTGAATTATTAACTACTGATAAAAGATTTATTCAATTAGATGATGGATATTGGGATTTAAAAACTAAACATAGTGAAAAAGTAGTTATTGAAGATGATGATGAAGAATTTGAAGAAATAGTTGAAGAAGTAGAAGAAGATAAAGAAGAAGAAAAAGATGATTATTATGATGAAGATAATGATGAAGATGATAATGGTGATGATGATTTAAAAGATTTAGTAGTTATTGATGATGAAGATGAAGAAAATTAATTGGTGAATTATGAAAGAAAGATTAGAAAGTATAGAAAATAGATATAATGAAATTAATGAGCTATTAATGGATTCTAATGTAATGAATGATTTTAATAAAGTTAAAAGTTTAAGTAAAGAACAAAGTGATTTAAAAGAGATTGTTGATAAGTATCATGAATTAAAAAAGTGTGAAAAAGATTTAGAAGAAGCTAAAAGTTTAATTAATGATCCAGAATTAAAAGATATGGCTTTATTAGAGATAGAGAGTAATGAAAGTAAATTAGCAAGTTTAAATCAAGAATTAGAAATATTATTAATTCCTAAAGATGAAAATGATGGTAAAAATGTTATTATGGAAATTAGAGGAGCTGCTGGTGGAGATGAAGCTAACATTTTTGCCGGAGATTTACTTAGAATGTATACTTACTATGCTGAAAAAAATGGTTGGAAGATTGAGATTGACCATCAAATAGAAGGTACTAGTGGGGGATTCAGTCAAGTTGAATGTACTATCAAAGGAGAAAATGTTTATTCTAAATTGAAATATGAAAGTGGAGCCCATCGAGTTCAAAGAGTACCCGTAACTGAAACCCAAGGAAGAGTACATACCTCTACTGCTACTGTTTTAGTAATGCCTGAAGTAGATGATGTAGATATTGATATTAAAGAAAGTGATTTAAAAATAGATGTTTATCATTCTAGTGGGGCCGGTGGACAATCAGTTAATACTTCTAATTCAGCTGTTCGTATTACTCATTTACCTACTAATACAGTTGTTACTTGTCAAAATGAAAGAAGTCAATTAAAGAATAAAGATAAAGCTATGAAATTACTTAAAATTAAATTATACGATAATATGCGTTTAGAAAAAGAAATGAAAGAGGGAAGTGAACGGAAAAGTAAAATTGGAACTGGGGACCGTTCTGAAAAAATTAGAACTTATAACTACCCTCAAAATCGAGTAACTGACCATCGTATTGGTTTTTCTGTTATGAGTTTGGATCGTGTGATGGATGGTGAGTTAGAGCCAATTATTGAAGCTTTAATAACTGAAGATTTAAAAAGAAAATTAGCAGGAGAATAATTAACTTGAAATTATAATAAAAAAAAGTTATAATATGGCTAGAAAGAGCCGAAAATCTTTCTTACATACATTATGCTTTATTGCATAATATAATAATAGGACAAAAAAGAGATACATCTGATAGTTATTAGTTAGGTGTTCTCAGTCCAAAGAATTTTTGGTACTGCACCTAGTTAAGGTGCTTTTTTTAATCGGCCTTAATGGTCGTTGTTTGGATAAATCTTGGATAGAATAATTAGTATTACTATCAAGATTATTAAATAAGTCACAAATTTCTCCCTTCATAGGACCGCCTCCTTCCAATTATTGTATTTAATTTAATATTTAAAAAATAAAAATTTATAAAATAATGGACTGAGGAAAAAAACACCTAACATATCAAATGTATCTCTAATATATATTGTAGCACATAATAATATTTTTTAAATAGTTCTTGACGCATTTTTACATATTTTTTAGTATGCTATTGTTATTTTTTATGTTGATTTATTAAATTAAAACTGTTATAATTTAGTTAGAAAGAAGCAAAAAATCTTTCTATAAAAAGAGATACATCTGATAGTTACTAGTTAGGTGTTCTCAGTCCAAAAAAATTGGTGGTCCTTGGGGTTGAAAATTTTTGAAAGAATAATTAAAAAGACTATCAAGGCTATTAAATAATACACAAACTTCTCCCTTCATAGGACCGCCTCCTTCCATTGATTTCATTTAACAAATCTATATAATAAAGAACGGAAATGTTCAGTCCAAAAAATGTTGGAATGGCATCTTGTTAAGGTGTCTTTTTTATTTATAGAATTTGAACTAATAACGAATGTATGCTAAAATGACGTTATGAGTGATGTTATGAAACCAGATTATATTAGTGATGCTGATTGGCATATTTTAGTAAATAAATATTCTAATTTAGAAGAAGTAATTGATAAATTAAATAAACATTATCCTGTTCAATATTTAATTGGTAATGTTCCTTTTTTAAATACAACTATTAAAGTTGATGAAAGATGTTTAATCCCAAGATTTGAAACTGAATATTTAGTAGATGAAGTAATTAAGATGCTTAAAGAATATCATAATCTTAAAATATTAGATTTAGGTTCTGGTAGTGGGTGTATTGGCATTGCCTTAAAGAAAAATTTAGATGCTCATGTTACTTGTATTGATATTAGTGAAGATGCTATTAGTTTAGCTAAAGAAAATGCTTTATTAAATCATGTTGATATTAATTTTATCAATAAATCAATGTTTGATATTAGTTATGAAGATTTTGATGTAATAATTAGTAATCCTCCTTATGTAAGGTGTGATGAAGAAGTTGGATTAGAAACTAAATATGAACCTTCTATTGCTTTATATGCTAGTAATAATGGTTTGTATTTTTATGAAGAAATTATTAAAAGAATTAGTAAGTTAAAAAACAAACCAATGCTAATTGCTTTTGAAATAGGTTGTGAACAAGCTTCGACAATTGAATCTTTTGTAAAAAAAATGTTATCTGATTATAATTTCCTTCTAAAAAAAGATTTAGCAGGTAAAGATCGGTATATCTATTTGAAAAAGTGTGAAAAAAATGATAAAAAAGCCTCAAAAAATGTGTAAAAATTCAGAAAAAAACCTTGAAAAGTGTGATATGTATGATATAATTTACAAAAAATAAGGTGATATTAATGCAAAGATTTATTATGGAAAAATTAGAAAAATGGAAAAATGATAAAAATCGTAAGCCTCTTATTTTAAAAGGAGCAAGGCAAGTTGGGAAAACTTATATCCTAAAAGCTTTTGGGGAAAAATATTATCAGAATACCGTGTATTTTAATTTTGACCATGACGAAAATCTTAAAGATTTATTTGCTGTTTCTAAAGAACCGAAAAGAATTATTGAAAAATTAATTTTAATAAGTGGAAGTAAAATAGAACCTGAAAAGACTTTAATAATTTTTGATGAAATTGGTGAATGTCCAGATGCCCTAAATTCCTTAAAGTATTTTTGCGAAGAGGCTAATGAATATCATATAGTATCAGCAGGGTCATTATTAGGAATTAGACTTTCACATACTTCTTTTCCAGTTGGTAAGGTTGATTTTATGAATCTTTATCCGATGAGTTTTAGTGAGTTTTTAATAGCAGATGGATGTCAAAATTTAGTTTCATATATGAATAGTATAAAAAAATGCGAAAATTTAGATAATATCTTTTTTTCACTATTAGAAGAAAAATTAAAAGTCTATTTTATTGTGGGTGGTATGCCTGAAGCTGTTAATGAATGGGTTTTAAATAAAAACATCGAAAATGTTAATAAAATTTTAGATAATATATTAAATGCTTATGAAAGTGATTTTTCTAAACATACTAGTAATATTTTTGCAAGTAAAATATCATTAATTTGGAATAGTATTCCATCTCAGCTTGCTAAAGAAAATAAAAAATTTGTATATCAAGTTATTAAGAGTGGTGCTAGAGCTAGAGAATATGAAGAAGCCTTAAATTGGTTATATGACGCTAATTTAATAGAAAAAATTTATAATATTTCTAAACCATCATTTCCTCTAAAAGCATATTATGATTTAAACTCATTTAAAATTTATTTAAATGATGTAGGGTTACTTAGAAAAATGGCTGGACTTGATAGTGACATTATTTTAGAAAAAAACAAATTGTTTGAAGAATTTAAGGGTTCTTTTACGGAAAATTTTATTTTAAATATGTTACATTATGTGTATGATAATGAACCATCTTATTATACCTTTAAACAATATGAAATAGATTTTATAATTCAAAGGAAAAATAAAATAATTCCGATTGAAGTAAAAGCTAATAAAAATAAAAATCATCAAAGTTTAACTAGATATAATGAACTACATGATAATGAAGTATCTATTAGATTTTCTTTAGACAATTTAAAAAAAGATGGCAAAATAATTAATATTCCATTATTTTTAGTAGAATATATTAATAATTTTCTTGAATAAAATAAAAAAATAATAAACATAAATAAAATAGGTGAGATAATGAAAAAAATAATACCGATTTTATTTGTGTTTTTTCTACTTTATGGTTTAAATAATAAAGAAGAAATTATTATTCCTAATTATGCTATTAGATTTAGAGTTATAGCAAATAGTAATAGTATGAAAGATCAAGAATTAAAATTGAAAGTTAAAAGTACTTTAGAAAGTGATTTAAATAAATTAATGAGTGAAGCTAAAAATAGTGATGAAGCTAAAGAATTAATAAGTAATAATTTAAGTAGTATAAGAAAAAAAGTTAATGAAATAGTACCTTCTAATAAAGTAAGTTTTGGCAAAAATTATTTTCCTAGTAAAACTTATCATGGTATTAATTATGAAGCTGGAATGTATGATTCCTTAGTTATTACTTTAGGTAATGGGGATGGTAATAATTGGTGGTGTGTGATGTTCCCACCTTTATGTTTAATTGAAGGTAAAGATAATAATAGTAATGATGTAGAATATCGTTTATTAATTAAAGATATAATTACTAAGTATCAATCATAAGAAAATAAATTCTATCATAAAATTATTAGGAGATAAAATATGGTAGAATTTTTTTCATCTTTTTTAATTGCAGTTGCCCTTAGTATGGATACATTCTCTTTATCACTTGGGGTAGGAACATATAATATAAATAAAAAAGATTGTCTTAAATTAAGTTTAATAGTGGGCAT
Source organism: uncultured Bacilli bacterium (assembly GCA_947626445.1). Classification (GTDB taxonomy): domain Bacteria; phylum Bacillota_I; class Bacilli_A; order RF39; family UBA660; genus Ventrenecus. The sequence goes on along the minus strand of CANQSC010000040.1, from coordinate 2,128 downwards.
TATGCATTTTATTATGCCTACTATTGGTAGTTTTCTTGGTAATTCCATTGTTAGTTTTTTTGCGTTGAATTCTAATAAATTATTAGGGGGCATTTTAATTTTTTTAGCAATTAATTTATTAATAAATTTAAATAAAGAAGAAGATATTGAAATTGATTTATCATATTTAGGGATGTTTTTATTTGCTTTTGGGGTTTCAATTGATGCTTTTTCAACTGGTTTAGGGCTTGATGCGATTACCAATAATAAAATATTTACTATGTTAATCTTTACTGTAACTAGTTTTAGCTTTACACTTTTAGGCTTACTAATTGGTAAATTTGCTAAAGAATTAGTTGGTAAAAAAGCTAGTATAGTTGGTTTTTTATTATTAATTTGCTTAGGTGTGTATCATTTATTTATATAATATGTCTTGATAATGTAATGTTTTTGTATAAAAATTTAATTTTTGTTTATCCTAATTATGGGTGATAAAAAATGAGTGAAAAAGAATTATTATATGTAGAGGATATGTTAGGACATTTAGAATATTTTAAAAAACATTTAGATATTAATAAAGAATGTCTAACTGATTCTAAAGAAGAAACTATTTTAAAGAAGATTGAAAAGAAAACGGATAGTCTTTATAAATCTTTTTATGAGCTATTAGGAGGTTTTAGTAATGGACGATAAGACAATGTTAGAAGGAATACTATGGGATTTAAAAGTTTTAGGAGATTTATGTTTACATGGTAGTATTGAATCAGGAGTAAATGAAATACATTCTTGTTTTGTTAAAGCATTAGATGAAGTATTAGAATTACAAAATGAATTATTTAGTGTTATGAGTAATTTAGGAATGTATAATGTAACTAATGTTGAAGTAAGTAAAATTAATAAAACAATGAGTAAATATAATCCTACTTTGGAAGGCTAAAAACCTTCATTTTTTATTGTGTTCTAATAATCTTTTTGCTATAATACAGGGTAAGGAGTGAAAAAAATGAAAAAAATTAAATTGTTTTTATTATTAGCGGTAGTAGGATTTATTTTACCATTTGGAGTAGATGCTGCAAGTAAAAAGAACGTTTATATCTTTAAAGGAGCAACTTGTGGTTATTGTAAGAAAGCTTTATCATTTTTTCAAGATTTAGTAAATGATAAAGAATATGCTGACAAATTTGATTTAATTGAATATGAAGTATGGAATAATGAAGAAAATTCTAAATTAGGTAAAGCAGTAGCGGAAAAACTTGGTGAAGAAATGGATGGTGTTCCATATATCGTTATTGGTGAAAAAACTTTTAGTGGATATACTACTAGTTATGATGACCAAATTAAAGAAGCTATTAATAATTTTTATGAAGATGATGACGCTGTAAGTGTTGTTGAAACTGTTAGAAATAGTGGTGAATATAATGTAACACCAGAATATACATTAGAAAAAAAAGTAGATAAAAGTAATGCCGATGCTATTATTGCCGTAGTTATTATTGTTATTGCAATTGCTGGTTTTGGCTATGTTGTATATTTATCAAGAAAAGATAATACAAGTAAATATTATGAAAAACCAGTTGAAAAAGAAAAAGAAGAAGAAATTAAAGAAGAAGTAAAAGAAGAAAAGAAAGCTCCAGTTAAGAAAGCAACTACTGCTAAAAAGACAAATGCTAAGAAATCAACAACAACTAAGAAAACTAGTAACAAAAAAACAACTACAAAGAAAAGCAAATAGTTAAAGAACTAGATAAACCTAGTTTTTTAATTTTCTCTTGACATAGGGGGGGGGGTATAGTGTTAATATTTATATATAGTAGGAGGCTATGTATAAATATGAAACTAGAAAAATATGAAGATAAGAGTAAGAAGAAAAGAAAAGTAATATTAGTAAGTATAGGAGCAATAGTATTAATAAGTGTATCATTAATACTATATAAAACTTTTGCAAGTTTTAGTGAAGAAGTAAGTTTTCCAATAATGAAAGGAAAAGTAGATTATTTTGGTAATAGTGATGTTTATTTTGCATTTTATAAAGGAAATGAATTATTAGAAGAAATGCCAAGTAAAGATAATAGTGAAGGATTAGTATATATAGATGGAGAATGTGATAATGGAGCAAGTATCGAATGGAATAAAGAAGAATGGGCACCAT
>CANQSC010000039.1 GCA_947626445.1 uncultured Bacilli bacterium | reverse complement strand
AATTTAGAATTAGATTATGTTAAAAAATATGGTCCAATTGTAGTTAATGAAACTGACGGCGAAATGTTTAATTGGGTGAAAAATCCTTGGCCATGGGATGATAAAGGAGGTAGTATGTATGTTTAAATATGTTAAGCACTTAAATTATCCAATCAATATTAAAAAGAAAGATTTAAAAATGGCTAAATGTTTAATAACGCAGTTTGGTGGTTCTAATGGGGAACTTGCCGCAAGTCTAAGATATTTTTCCCAAAAATTTTCAATGCCTGATGAAAAAGGAAAAGCTTTATTAAATGATATTGCAACAGAAGAATTAGGTCATTGTGAAATGATTTGTACAATGGTTAGTCAGTTAACTAAAGACGCTACTGTAGCTGAATTAAAAGCTGCAGGATTAGAAAATATTTATGCTGAACATGGTAAAGGAATTTATCCAACAGATGCTTCAGGTGTACCTTTTACTGCAACTTATTTTGCTGTTACCGGAGATGTCATAGCTGATCTTTATGAAGATATGGCTGCTGAACAAAAAGCCAGAGCTGTCTATGAAAACTTAATTGACTTAACTAATGATGAAGATGTCTTAGGTGTCTTATTATTTTTAAGACAAAGAGAAGTTGTTCACTTTAATCGTTTCAAAGAATTAAAAGATTACTATAAGAAAAAAGGCTACTAAGCCTTTTTATAATTTAAAATCAAAAATATCATTATCAGTCATATCTTTACCATCAAAAAATGTCTTAACTTTAATTTTATGAATCTTGGCAATTACATTATTTGGAAACTTCCGAAGATAATTATTAAAAACAGAAGTATTTTTATTATAATAAGTAATCCCAGCCATTAATTTTTCATCAACTTTTTTTAATTCACTAAATATTTTTTTAAAATTATTTTTTTTCTCTAATTCTTCATGGTCATAATAAATATTTTCTAATAAACTTTCTGCTTCAGTTAACTTTCTTTGCATTTCAAAATTACTAACTTTAGCTTTTTTTAATTCTTTTAAATCTTTTACATAATCATTTTTATCTTTTAAAGCATCTTTAATAGCTTTATCAAGTTTTAATAATAAATCATATTTTTCTCTTAAAACTTCATCAACCATTCCTTCAACATTTTCTATTTTAGTTAAATAAAATTGCATTTTATTATAAATCATAATATGTATTATGGCATAAAGTGCACTAAAAGCTAGAATAATTAAAATTAAACCAAATGTTCCCATATCATTACCTCTATTCTTAAGAAAATTATATCATGACTAAAGAAAAAACAAAACTATTAGTTTTATTTTTGGTTATCAATTATTATTCCTTTATAATATTTCCAAGCTAATATTTTTCTAGCATGAGCATCAATTTCACTTTCAGTTAAACTTTTATTTTCTAAAGCTTCTTTTATATCATTTATTTGAGATGCATAATCAGTTGTTATTATTAAATCATTCCCGGCTAATATAGCTTTTACAATCACATCTTTAATACCCGCAACAGCACCCATATCTAAATTATCAGAAATTACGACCCCACTAAAATTTAAGTCATCAGTTAACAAATTATTTACTTTTTTAGATAAAGAGGCCGGAGTATCTTCAATACTTTTAACCGTATTATGACTTATTAAAACCGCTTCAGCACCAGCTTCTATTCCACTTTTAAAAGGAACAATATCTTTTTCCATTATTTCTTCTAAAGTTCTAGTATCAGTTGAACTATCTAAATGAGTATCACTATTACTTCCATAACCTGGAAAATGTTTTAAAGCATAAGATACACCTTTATTTTTACTGACTTCTATTACCGTTTTAGCAAAGGTGGCCGTATCATCAGCATCTAGTCCAATTGACCTATCATACATATAATCAGATGAACTTGTAGCAATATCAACTACAGGAGCTAAATTAAGATTAATACCTAAATTATATAATACTTTACTTTTATTAATCGTATCTTCTTTAATTAAATCAAATCCACCCTCTTTATATAAATCTCTTGGCGATTTAAAAGGTTCTTTAACTAACTTGTCATTATTACTAATTCTAATTATTTTACCACCTTCTTCATCAACAGCCGTTAAAAGTGGTATTTTACTATTACTCTGTAAATCATTAATCATTTTCTTAACTTCATCAGAATCTTTATCTTTAAAATCTTTGGAAAAGAAAACAAATCCCCCAAAATTATATTTTTTTAAATCAGCAATCTGATTATCATCAGGATATCTTACTAATAATATTTGCCCAATTTTTTCATCAAGACTCATAGTACTCAATTTTTTATCAGCTAAATCATAATAATCTTTAAATAAATCATTATTTTCTTCAATTTCAACAACTGTATAATTATCTATTACAACATCTTGAATATCTTTATTTTTATTTAACTCTCCAGTATAAGTCAAATTAATTTCATTACCTACTTCTCCATCAATTTCACTTTTAAAAGTATACATATCATTATTATTATCTTTAATAGTTACTAAATCATTTTCTAAATCGACAATTGTGCCTTCCATTGTACTAGATTTTTTTAATTGACTTTTATCTTTTAAAGTAAACATTACGACCCCAAATAAAAATACTAAAAATATACTACATAAAATTATTTTTTTTTTCATAATCTTTCTCCTATAAATATTATATTATTTTAAAAGCATTTTTATTATAATTTTCAAATTTTAATGTCTAATTATGTTAAGTAAAAAAGGCTCTTTTTTTATTAAAAAAAATATGTTACAATTTTAATAGTAAAGGATGGATGAAAAAATGGCTAATGAACCAAAAAAGAAAACAAGTAGTACAACTAAAAAAACTACTACTACCAAAAAGAAAACAACAACCGGAACAACTGCAAAAAAACAAACTACTACTAAAAAAGTAGCACCAAAAAAAGAAGAAATCGAAGAAGTAGTAAAAGAAGAAAAAGTAATTAAAGAAGAGCACAAAGTTACAGAACCAAAATTAGATTACAAAATGATTTTAATAATTGTTTTAGCATTATTAATAGTTGTTATTGGAATTGCTAAAATTGGCGGTGTTTTTGAAAATAAGGATTACAGTAAAAGTTATTTATTAAATAATAAAGTTATTGCTAACGAAATTAAGAAAGAAGATATTAGTAGCACCTTACAAAATAAAGAAACATTTATCTTTATAACTTCTCTAAATCAAGATGAAGAATATAATGAAGAAGAATATAACTTAGAAAAAGATTTAAAGAAAGTTATTAAAGATAATGATTTAAAAGATAATTTTTATATCTATTTAAAAGATGAAAATACTAATCTAAGAGAATTATTTGGTATTGAAGAAAATACTAAAACACCAACTATTCTATATTTTAAAAATGGTAGTTTAATTGATAAAGTTGAAAGATTAGATGAAAAAATGATGGAAGCTGGAGACTTTTCTAAGTTATTAGATATGTATGAATTATCAAAAGAAGAATAAAATCTTCTTTTTTAAAAGGAGTTAAAAAATGTTAAACATTGTTTTATACGAACCAGAGATTCCTACTAATACAGGAAATATTATGAGAACTTGTGTGGCTACTCACACAACTCTTCATTTAATTGAGCCTTTAGGTTTTAAATTAGATGAAAAAAGTATTAAAAGAAGTGGAGTTAATTATATAGAAAATTGTCATTATATAGTTTATAAAAATTGGGAAGATTTTTTAAGTAAAAATCAAGGTACTTTTTATTTTTATACCAGATATGGCCACAAACCTCATTCAGATTTCAATTATCAGAATCAAAATGAAAATATTTATCTTGTTTTTGGTAAAGAAAGTACTGGTATTCCAAGAAGTATTTTAAAACCTAATTTAGATAAATGTGCAAGAATTCCTATGACAAATCAAGTAAGAGCTTTAAATCTTTCTAATTCCGTAGCCATTGTTTTATATGAAGCTTTAAGACAACAAAACTATATTGATTTATTAAAAGATGAACCTCATAAAAGCCAAAATTTTATTGAAGAATTTGAAGGTGATGATTAATGCATTGTAAAAAGTGTGGAAAAGCTATTGGAACTGATCGAGGTATTTGTCCTTTTTGTGGAGCTATGCTTAGTAAAGAACAATATAGCGAATATCAAGAAATTAAAAAAAGCAATAATAAACCCGAATTATTGACTGAAAAATATGGCGAGAAACCAATTATTTATGAAAAAAGAAAAGAAGTAAATTCCAAAATGTATATCATAATTATTGTCTTAGGAATAATTGTTTTAGGTTTAGTTATTGCATTAATATTAATAAGTCTATAAAGACTTTTTTTTATTTTATTAAAAAGCTAGAGCGAGACGAAAGCTATAATGAGCATATGAAATACCGTGGGCATGATTGAAAGTAAAAATACCAGCACCAGTTCCAAAGGTAGAAACACCACCACGAGCAACCCATGGATTACCTGAGTAAACAAACCAAGCTTCATCACTATACCAACTACTTGCATTTCTAAATTGAGTTAAATATTGCATACTTTGGAATGGACCCATTTCTTTTGTTGCATCTCCTAAAATACCTCGACTATATGTTGTATTACTTGTACTATAATCATATTTGTCATAATATCTTTCATCTGTTGGTAAATCTATTCCTTCGGTTATTTCTAAAATATTATGATCTACTCCTTCATCACACGATGGACAAGTTAACACTCCATTAAATCCAGAATTATTTAAGCTATTACGGCCTGATGCTAATTTACCTGTTTTTCCATCTCCCGTACTATTATCATCCATCCCACTCATCATATATTCCCAGGCTCCTCCACTCATGTCATAAATTCCACTATAATTTCCTGTAGTACTTGCTACAACACTTACTTTATTAAAATAATTAGTATTAAATGGTCCATCTTCTCCAGGTTTAGATACACCTCCATATTCATTACAAGCTTCAGGAGTTTTACTACAAGATTCATTTGTTGATGTGTGCCCAATAGTTGGCTCATTAATAGCTGCATATCCTGTTAACCAAGATGAATTATTATTATTTATTCTAACACTTATATGACTTCCATATTTACTATGCTGTAAAAAGGCTACAGCTCCCCATTCAGTATTCTTCATCATGTGACTATTTAATGTCGATTCATAATACCTTCCAACCGTGTAAGCTTTAGCTACTTGAATATTTCTCCATGAATATACATTTGGTTTGATTATTACTTTGTTTGCTGCTTCGATTGAGGCAGCCTCATCAATTGGATTTACATTTGCTGCTCCTGCATTTTCTGCTCCATCATAGCCTGTCTCAAACTTTCCAACCCATATTCCATTTATATTAAATGATGTAAAAGCTGGATGTGTTAACCATTCTCCTTCTTTACTTCCATTTTGTACTTCTTCATCTTTACTTTCAAACACTACTTGAATTATTTGTTCTTTATTTGTTTTCGTTGTTAAACCATTATAGTTTCCTTCATCAAATATTTGATATCTGTATCTTGGTATCCAGACAAAATAACTTTCTATATCATTTTCTTCTATTGGTTGATTCTCTCCTGGGTCTACTTTCCCATCTCTTAATATTACGGCATTTGCCCATTTCTGATTTTTATAGTCATACCATTTCTCTTTTTCACTTGCTCTTGTTACTTTACCATTTTCTTCATTTATTACTATTGGTATTAATTTATTTCCTAATTCTGGATCTGCTCCATTTAATTCTCTATCTATATATTTATCATTAAAATATAAGGTACATTTTGTTTTACTTTTACTTAAGTTCTTGATTAATGGTGCCCATTCTTCTTTATTCCATTCGATACTTGCTCCATTATCACATTCTCCATCTATATATACTAATCCTTCACTATTATCTTTACTTGGCATTTCTTCTACTTTTTCATTTCCTTTATAAAATGCTATATTTAAATTTTCTATTTCTTCTTTATCTTTTATTATTTTTTCATATTTACTAAATGTTAATACATTTAGTATACTTATTATTCCTATTACTATTATACTTATTTTTATTATCTTTTTCTTCATATATAATCACCTATTCTACGGTAATTATATAACATTACCCCCCCCCCATGTCAAGGGATATTGATTATTTTAAACCACATTTATTATAATTATAAAAAATTATACTCCTAATCTTATATGCTTCTTCTTTAAAATAATCTTTCTTAAAAAATCAATTGGCACAACAGATATACTTAATAAAATTACTAAAGTTAATTCAAATGGTGTTAAACCAAAAGTTCTAAATACTACTCCACCTTTATAAATTAAAAATATTTGAACACTTGCTATAAAAATTATTGTTATAACAAAAACAATATTTTTTCTTAAATGAGCAAATAAATTTAGACGATAAGTTCTTGAATTAAAGGCATTACCAAGACCAATAAAAATAAATAAAGCAAAATAAGCAGTCATTAAATATTTATCTTCAATATCAAATCTAATTAAAGATTTAATCCAAGGTGATTTTAAGAAAAAGATACATAGTGTTGCTGAGTATAGGCTATTCCATATTATTTGAGAATACATATATTTATTTATGATTGGTTCATTTTTATCTTTTGGTTGCTCTTCCATTGTTTCATCTAGGGCTGGTTCAAATGAAAAAGCAAGTCCGGCAAAAGTGTCCATTATCATATTTATCCATAACATTTGAATAATTGTTATTGGAGTATTTACCCCTATAAAAGGACCAACTATTGATAAAAATAAAGCACAAAAGTTACAAGTTAATTGATAAATAATAAATTTTCTAATACTTTTAAAAATAGTCCTACCATACAAAATGGCTTTACTAATTGATAAAATATTATCATCTAATATAACAATGTCTGCAGAAGCTTTAGCAACTTCAGTTCCACTTCCCATGGCAAAACCAACATTTGCTTTTTTTAAAGCTGGCGCATCATTTACTCCATCACCAGTCATTCCCACGATTAAATCTTTATTTTCTGCAATTTTAACTAATCTACTTTTATCTTTAGGAAGTGCTCTTGCAATAACTTTAATATTTGGTAACATTTTCTCTAACTCAAAATCATCATAAGCATTTAATTCATCACTTGTTAAAACTAAATCATTTGACGAATTAACTATTCCTACTTCCTTGGCAATTGAACTAGCAGTTTCTTTAGCATCACCAGTTATCATTACAACTTGAATACCTGCTTTTTTAATTTGTTCTACACCTCTTTTAGCTTCTGGTCTTAAATCATCTTTAATCGTTACAAAACCAATAAAAATTAAATCATCAATATTATTAGTATTACTATAAGCAAGACTTATTACTCGACATCCTTTATTAGTTAAATTTCTAATTTGATTTTGAATAGCTTTTTTATTAATAAAAAGTTTTTCTTCGCCATTTTTCATTAACATTTTACTACATTTAGGTATTATTTTTTCACTAGCCCCTTTAATATATAATATCTTTTTATTATCTAATAAAATACTCGCCGAAGAATATTTTAAATTACTATTAAAAGGTGTTTTATCTAATACTTTACAATTTACATTTATTTCTTTATTTAAAAAATTTAATAATGAGCGATCGGTCGCATTACCCCCAATAACTTTATCATTTGAAAAAATACTACTATTATTAAAATAAAGATTATTATTTAAATGATTTGACAAAGCTTGATATTTTAAAACATCCCTACAATTTTTAAAAGAAGTTAATTCTCCACAAGTAAAGTTTATAACTTCTAATTTTCCTTTAGTTAAAGTTCCGGTTTTATCAGTAAATAAAATATTTAATGAACCGGTTGTTTCAATTCCTACTAATCTTCTAACTAAAACATTATCTTTTAACATTTTTTTCATATTACTTGATAAAACTAAAGTAATCATCATTGGTAATCCTTCTGGTACAGCAACAACGATAATTGTTACCGATAAAGTTAAAGAATAAATTAAGTAATCAGCCATTTGATGAACATTTGTAAGAGTATTTATAATTTCAGTCATATTAAAATGATTGTTTATTACTATAACTGAAAATAAATATGAAAGTGTAACCAACACAGCCCCTATATAACCAATTTTACTTATAGTTTTAGCTAAACCTCGAAGTCTTAATTTTAAAGGACTTATTGGTTCAGCATCTTGAATTTCTTTAGCTAAAGATCCATAAACAGTTTTATCACCTACTAATGTAACTTTCATCTTAGCATTACCTTCATAGACAACTGAACCTCTTAAAACTTTATCATTAAGATTTTTCTTAGCTTCTTTTGATTCCCCATTTAAACGAGATTCATCAACTGCTAAATTACCTTCTATTAAAATACCATCAGCCGGAATAGCATCACCAGACGAAAGTAAAACAACATCTCCTACAACAACTTCTTCTAATGTAATTTCCACTATTTTATTATTTCTAATTACTTTAACATAAATTTTTTCACTTTCTTCTTGTAATCTTTTAAAAGCTTCTTCACTTCCATATTCACTTATAGTTGAAATAAAAGAAGATAAAAAGATAGCAATTAAAATTCCTAAAGTTTCAAACCAATCAAAATCTTTAAATAAAAAAACAATTTTAATTGCTAAAGCGATTAACAATATTTTAATAATTGGATCTCCTAAAGATTCAATTAATAATCTCATAAAACCTTTAGACTTAATTTCGGTTAAAGCATTACTACCATTTTTCTTACGACTTTCATCTACTTCTTTGTCTGTTAATCCCGTCCATTTCATTACCAGTAAGTCCTCCTAGAAAATGATATGCCAAATTATTTATTTTATGAAAAAAAGATAGATTATTTTCTATCTTTCATTGTTGGAAATAAGATTACATCTCGAATTGAATCACTTTCGGTAAATAACATACATAACCGATCTATTCCATAACCAATACCACCAGCTGGAGGCATTCCATATTCTAAAGCTTCAATGAAATCACGATCAATATCATTAGCTTCATCATTACCTAAATCTTTTTCTTTTAACTGTTGTTCAAATCTTTCTAATTGATCATCTGGATCATTTAATTCGGTATAAGCATTAGCAAATTCTTTCCCACCTATGAACAATTCAAAACGATCAACAAATCTTGGATCATCTTGATTTTTCTTTGTTAATGGTGATATTTCAATTGGATGTCCATATAAGAAAGTTGGTTGAATTAATGTTTCTTCAACATATTTCTCAAAGAATAAATTTATAATATGTCCTACACTTTCTTGATGTTTTAAAACTGGTATATCATGTTCATTTGCTAATTTTAAAGCTTCTTCAACACTCATTTCTTTTTTAAAATCTATTCCTGTAACCTTTTTAATAGCATCTGTCATACTAATTCTAGCCCATTTACCACTTAAATCAATATCGTTTTCACCCCAATGATAAATCATTTTACCATATACTTTTTCAGCAATATTTTTAAATAAATTTTCCGTTAAATCCATCATACCTTCTAAATCAGAATAAGCTAAATAAGCTTCCATTAAAGTAAATTCTGGATTATGTTTAGGATCCATTCCTTCATTTCTAAAAACTCTTCCAATTTCATAAACAGCTTCCATTCCCCCAACTAATAGTTTTTTTAAAGGAACTTCAAGCGCAATTCTAAGATACATATCCATATCTTGTGTATTATGATGTGTTACAAAAGGTCTTGCTGAGGCCCCACTAAGTAAAGTTGTTAACACTGGTGTTTCAACTTCTGTAAATCCTTCATTATCCATAAAATCTCTAATTGAACGAATAATTTTAGGTCTTTCAAAAGCAATTTTCTTAGCATCTTCATTCATTATTAAATCAACATAACGTCTACGATAACGTTCTTCAATATCAGTTAGACCATGAAACTTTTCAGGTAAAGGTCTTAAGGCTTTTACTAAATGCGTATATTCTAAACACTTTAACGTAACTTCTCCTGTTTGGGTTTTCATAACTTTTCCCTTTACCCCAACAATATCACCAATATCAGCAGTTTTAAATAAAGCATAAGCATCTTCGCCAACATCATTAATAGAGATATAAATTTGAATCTTACCTAACTTATCTTGAATAGAGAAAAATGAAGCTTTCCCCATTTTTCTAATAAACATAATTCTTCCTGCAACGGTATAAACGTCATTAATACTTTCAAATTCATCATGAGGAATATCTTGATACTTTTCTTTAATTTCTAAACTATAAGCATCTTTATCAAAACGATGACCAAAAGGATCAATTCCCTTACTTACTAATTCATCTTTCTTTCCTCTTCTAACTAATTCTTGTTCACTTTTCATTTTATCAAACCTTTCTATAAAAAAAGAGGTATCATCCACAAAGGACGAACTACCTCTTGGGTCCGCGGTACCACCTTAATTCATAATAAATATGCACTTTAAAGTTATAAGGTTACTAACCATAACACTCCAATAGCTTTATTCATTATAACTTCTTTAATAAGTTCCACCAAACCTTATCTCTCTATAAAAGAACTTTATAACTACTCATATCTTCAACGTGTTTCATTGCCATTAATATACGAGTTTTTTTAGATTTTGTCAAGAACCACGTAATAAATTACGTGGCTTGTTCTAGGTGCTGAAAGCACATTTAGTGAGTAAACTCACCCAACTATCTTAAAACTTTCA
>CANQSC010000038.1 GCA_947626445.1 uncultured Bacilli bacterium | reverse complement strand
TCTTTTACCACCTTTTTTCTTTTTTATTATTATAATATCATAAAAAACGCATAATTTCTCATGCGTTTATCCTGCATAAAACCGTAAATATCTTGTGTTTAAAAGTAATGTATGATAGAGTATAGATTAAAGTTTATTAAAGAAATATATATTCATTTGATTATTTGAAAGGAAATTTTTTATGAAAACATTAGATGAAATAAAAGAAAAAATATATGAAATTAACTATAATGTTTTTAAAATAGTTGAACTTGAACATTGTGATAAAAAATATAAAGTATGTGATTTATTAAGAAAAGCTTTGGTATGTTGTAATTCCATTGATGTAACCAATATATCAAAAGAACAAAAATTAAAATTATATAAAAAATTAGATGAAGTGTTGAAAAACAAAATAAATATGTTGAACCCTAATTTTAACAATGAAACACTGAATAACATAATTGAAATTTATAAGAAAGGATATATAATTTATCCTATGGATATTCTTGTTGTTGATGATGCTGTATTTCATCAAGAAGGAGTAGTTAATGATTTTGGTGAAATTTATAAAATTAAAACAACTATGCTTGATAACATGAAACCTTATTATAATATTTCAAGTACATATTTTTATTCATTTGAATTTGAAATTTTATCACCTTATACAGTATTAACGAAAGAAGATAATATGTTTACTTCAAAATTTATAAGTGATCATATCAATTCCATATATAATAAAAATATTACAAAGCCAATGTATGAATTTAATACTGATATAGTTTATGAAGATAAAGAAATTTTTTGTAATGGAATAAATATTTATATAAATAGGAAATTTGATGAGATAGGAAGAAGTTTAAAAAGAAAAAAAGAATGCGATATAAAAATATGCATTCAAAATAAAGATGATATAACACTATATTACATCCATCAATCCTTTATTGATAACGAGCCTTTTTGGAATGTAGTAAAAACCAATAGTGAAATTTGGAGACTTACAGATGAGGTTTTAAAACTCAAAAATGACTTCTTTGAAAAGCATAAATTACGCACAAGAGACATTCGATTATTTCATATAGAAAAAATTGATGGAACAGATCCACAAATAATCATAGGTTATCCTACTATATTCGATACAAAAATAATGAATATGGAATCTTTGCAACTAGAAAATTATGAAGGATATAAGATTATACAAGAATCTTGTGAATTTAACAAGAACTATGTTTTTTTATCAGAAATATTAGACTATCTGAATAAAAAAAAGAATATCATAGAAGCAGTACCTACAATTGAACCAAAAGCATCTTTAGTAGAAGAAAAGAAAAACAAGAAACAATAGATAAAGAAAACATAAACGAAACGAAGACACAGATGTTATCAAATATAAAGAGAGTCATAAAGAAGTTAAAAAATTAGAAAAATGTAAAAAACATAATTGAAACATTGATGTTTTGCTGAAATAGATAAAGAATATGGCGATAATGATTTTAAATGAGCAAAAAAAGTATGTAGTGAGACAGCTTTAAATCATCAAGCAAGTAATTCAATTGTATCACATACCTAGTTTCTCTTTTTATCATTTAAACGACCTACAAACCAATCTAAAGAATAATTATATTATGGTGTTGGCATGTTCAGTTTCGATTACGCTTACGGCGATACGTACATTTTCATCAATTTCCGATTTGTTTTAGCTTTTTAACAATTAACATTAGGTAAAAAATCTGTTAAATAATAATAAGATACCTTAAAAAGCTTTATTCTATATTTTGAAATATTTTGTTTTCTTTTTTAAATGCCAATCTAATCCTGTAACATAAGATAAATCTTTAAATTCTTTATTTAATTTTTTTTCGGATAATAATAGGTTATTTAAATAATCTAAACTAACATTAAATAAATGCTTAGCAAAAATAGTAGCTTCATCATATAAGTCATAAAATGAACTATTTTTAATAATTGTATTATCTATAGGGTAGCACCATTCATTATGTTTTAAATTAAGAAAACTTTTATCTAATTTTTTTATATTAAAACTTAAATATTGATACATTTTACCTTTACCAAAATGATCTTTTATTTTATAAATTTTCTTTTTAATACCAGTTTTATCAGTTACAAAATATTTTAAAATGAAGTTACCAGTTTTAATAGCTTTTTCATACTTAATGCCCATTTTATTTATTTTAAAAGTTTTATTGAAAGTATAGTCTAAAGCTTTTTTTAAATTATTTGAAAATTTTACTTTAGGAAGTAAAGTATCACTTAAACTTTCTTTATATAATGATTTATGTTCTTTTTCTTCATATAAAATCGCGTCTATCATAACTTCCATTTTTTCATGACCACCACGATATTTTTGGTCAATATTTAATGTGCCTGTTTCATAGACAACAAAAGGATGGCAGGTTGAATCAAGAGCATAATGACAAATACTGCCAAATAAATAGCCAATAACATCTTTATCATCTTTTAAATTATTATCTTTAATATAATTTAATAAATTTATAAAATATTCATTTGTTTTAGTACTTTGAGCAATATTACTTAATTGTTTAACTTCATTATTTAAGCCTGTAAAAAAATGATAATAAGCTAAATTATCAAAACTTTGAGCAAAAATATAATAAATATCTTTATTAACTTTTTTTTCAAAGTTTAATAAACAATCTTTAGCAAATAAATGATGAGTTACAATTGATGGCATAAATATCCTCCTTTAAGTTTATCCATTATATCATATTATTTTTAAATAATAAATTCACCTATTTTTCACCAAATGTTAACAAAAAGGTCATTAATAAAAACTACAATTAAAACATACTTTGTGATATAATGTCTTTTAGGATAAGAGGTGGGCAATGAATAAGACATTTAAAACTTTAGATGAACAAATTAATATATTACAAAGTAAAGGACTTATTATAAATAATATCCTAGAAGCTAAAGAAATTTTATTAAGAGAAAATTATTTCTTTTTAAACGGTTATCGTCTCTTATTTATGATTAGTGAAAGTGATAAAAGTTTTATTCCCGGTGCTGATTTTGATGAACTATATGCGATGTTTCATTTTGATCGCCATATCAGAAATATAATTTTTAAAAACCTTCTTATTATTGAAAATAATATTAAAAGTATTATTGCTTATAACTTATCTATGCGTTATGGATATAAAGAAAGACAATATTTAGATCCTAAAAATTTTACTAATGATCGTAAAAGGAAAAAACAAGTAGATGATTTACTAAGAAAAATGAAAAGACAAATAAGAATAAATGGGGGACAACATCAAGCAACAATGCATTATATGGATAAATATGGTTATATTCCATTATGGATTGTAGTTAAAATTTTATCTTTTGGGATAGTTGGCGAATTCTATCAAATCTTAAAATTTGAAGATCAAAAAGCTATTGCTGATGATTTTAAAATATCAAGAGATGATCTATTAGTATATTTACCAATTTTAGCTAACTTTAGAAATCTATGTGCTCATGAAGATATCTTATATAGTCATAAAGCTCAACATGATATCGAAAATACTAAATATCATCAAAATTTAAAAATACCACAAATAGATAATAAATATATATATGGTAAAAATGATTTATTTGCCCTTATTATTATTTTAAAACAAATGTTAAGAAAAAATGATTTTTTCTTATTAATAAATGAATTAAAATATGAAATTAAAGTTTTAGAGGAAAAGTTACATAGTATATCAATTGAAAAAGTTTTAAATGAGATGGGATTTCCTCTTAATTATGAAAGGATAGTGGAACTATAATGGAAAATAAAAAAAGTAATGATGGAAAGTATTGGTTAATTGCAGTAGTTATGTTTTTCTTAGGAGCTGGAGGATTATATTTATTAATGTATTTTTTTCCAGAACCTTTTATTAAGACAGTAAGTGAACAAGTTGAAACAAGAAATGTTAGTATTGTAGATAATGGTATTAGTGAAGCTGTTGATAAGATTTATGATGCTGTAGTTGTTGTAAGAACATATCAAAAGAAACAATTATATGCAACAGGTACTGGTTTTGTTTATAAAACTGATGATAATAATGCTTATATTTTAACTAATAATCATGTTATAGAAAAAGGAGATTCAATATTTGTCGAATTTACTAATGGTAATTTAGTTGAAACTAAGGTTGCTGGTAAAGATGCTTATTCTGATATAGCCGTTTTAACTGTTGATAAAAAAGAAGCTGATAAAGTAGCAAGTATTGGTAGTAGTGAAAATGCTAAAATAGGAGATACAGTATTTTCTGTTGGAGCTCCACTTGATGCTGATTCATATTCAGGAACAGTTACAAGAGGAATCCTTTCTGGCAAAAATCGTTTAGTAGGTGTATCATTATCTAATAGCACTACTAATGATATGATGATGAGTGTTTTACAAACAGATGCTGCTATTAATTCAGGTAACTCTGGTGGACCTTTAGTAAATGCTAATGGCGAAGTTATTGGTATTACTTCACTTAAACTAGCAAGTACGGGAGTTGAAGGAATGGGATTTGCTATTCCTATTGAAACAGCGATGAACTTTGCCGAAAAATTAGAAAAAGGAGAAACAATTAAAAGACCATTACTTGGAATAACAATGCGTAATTTAGCAGAAGCTCAATATTTATATTATCCAAGATATAATGATTTAGATATCAATAATGGTGTCTTTATAGAAGATGTTAATAGTGATAGTCCTGCTGATAAAGCTGGTTTAAAAGATGGAGATATCATAACAGAAATGGATGGTAAAGAAATAACTAGTATAGCGTTCTTAAGATATTTGCTATTTAATCATAATGTTGGTGATAGCATAAAAGTTAAAGTTTTAAGAGGTAGTAATACTCTTGAAATAACTATTAATTTAACGGAAAGTATATAAAAAATTACAACAGATATAAAAGGATTTTAAAATATCTGTTTTTTGTATAGAAGTGGTTTAAAATAATTCTTATTTCTTGACATAGGGGGGGGAGAGTAAATCCCATAATCCAAGAATTAGAAAATATTATTAAAATGCCTTTATAATACGCAGTTTTAGAAGAATTGTAAGTTTTCAAATATAGTTAAAATTAATTAAAATTTATGTTTAGTATTAAATTTATCTTTGTTAGAACCGATTATGGCTCTTTTTTATGTGTTAATTTAAAGATGGGAGGTTTGATAAAAAGGAATTTAAATTATGCAATATTTAGAAGTAAACCGATAATGACTATAAATGATTTAGCTCAAAATAGGTTCACATAATATAAGAAAAAAAGGCTTATAACTCTAATCCAGATATAGATATAGAAAAAAGTAAAGATAATATAGAACTAGTCCTTTTAACTGATAAATAGTTAAAGGGTTTTATAATTTTGTAAAAGATTATAAAAAAGAACATGATGAAAGAATGAAAACTGAAAGAGAAGATAGAAAGAAAACTTTTAATCAAATGTTAGATAAATCAAATAATGTTGTTGCTGATGAATTACTATTTACAGCAACTAATAAATTTTTTGAAAACATGACTAAAGATTATATAAAAGAATGGGCTAATACTTGTATGGAATTTGTTTATAATGATTTAGGTTATAAGAAAGAACAAGTATTACATGCAACTGTTCATTTAGATGAAACAACACCACATATTCATTGTGTTGTAGTGCCACTTGTTAAAAAGTTAGATAAAAGAACTAATACAGAAGATTCACTATTTCTTAAAACAATATATTAAAGATAAAGTGCATTTATCACAATTTAGTTTCTAAAGGTATGATTTAGAAGAAATTGGGTTATTACTCAAAAAATATTATAAATTACAGGAATTAGGTATAGATATATATATGATTGGGGTTATTAAATAAAAGTTGTCGCACTTCTTCCTTTAGGGCATTAGAAGAATATGAAATGGCTTTTTAAAAGTTAAAAAAAGAATGTATAATGAAATTATATTCTTTAGCTTGAAAAGAACTGTTTTTTAATGATAAAATGATTTTAGTAATTAAAGAAAATGTTTAATAAAAGAGGTGATATTATGGCAATTCATGTTCCAGTTTTAAATGATTCTAACCATTTAAAAAACACTCACAAAAAAATTCAAAAAGAACCAGTTATTTTAACATCTGACTATGTTAAAAGATTAAATAATCAAATAGCGTATAATATTTTAAAAAATCAAACAAATTCTCAACCGGATGTTTTAACTTTAAAAAAAACTATCATGCGTTGAATTTCTTAATTTAAATAGTGTTAAAATTAAATTAATTTTGGCTTGTTATTTCTATATTTTGGAACATAGATAGCATTATTTTTTAACAATTTTATTTAGGTGTTGTTTATTAATTATTATGGTAATAGTGATGTTTATTTTGCTTTTTATAAGGGAGATAAACAATTAGAGGAAAATGTTTCTTATCCAAACGAGTGACCAGTAGAGTGGACTAAAGAAAATGATCCTTATTATCATAATGGAATAGGACTAATGTATCCTTTAGATTATGGTTACGCAGTTGGGGGAAATGATAGAACTTTATGTCTAAAAAAGAATTTATATATTAACGATTATAGTGATGATAATTGTAAAGAAAATGATTGGTTATATATAATTATAAATAATAAACAATGGCTGATGACTTCAAATTCAGCTAATCAGAATATACCTTTATTTTATTATCTGGAGGGCGTGTAATAATTGGTATTCAAGATTTAATTATGGAACAATTGAGAATCCATTTAGGTTAACAAATTAAAAAATTATTTGTCAATAATGATTTTTGTTAATAAGTTGAACAATAAATAAAGTTATTTAAGAACCTTTATTAAAATGAAAATTGTTGATGGAACTTTCAATTATTGTTCTAATTTTTTAACATTATTCATATTATTTTATGGGTGAACGGTATGGAACAAAGCATTGAATTAAGCAATAATCATGAAGTAAATATTTTAGATCGTAAAGAAATTTATTTAACAGGTGTAAAAAAAATTAGTAGTTTTGACCATGAAGAATTTTTATTAGAAACAACTATGGGTACACTATTATTAAAAGGGGCAGGTTTAGAGATACTTAAACTTGATACTGCAGATGGAAAAGTAAGAATTAAAGGTCGAATTAATAGCTTTAATTATCTTGAAAATGGAAAGAGTAAAGCTAAAGAAGAAAGCTTTATGGCAAAATTATTTAAATGAGTGCTAATTTACAATTAATTTGTTTTTTTATATCATTTTTATATGGATTATTTTTTGGCTTTTTAACAAAGATACACTTTAATATAATAAAAAAATATCATCAAATATTTCAATTATTAATTAGTGTAATTTTTATAATTGATATAGTATTGGGTTATATTTTAATTATGTATCATATAAATGGAGGCATTTTTCATATCTATTTTATCATTTTTATTTTTCTTGGGTATACTTTATCTTTTTCTTTACACAAATATGTAAAGTATGTCTTTAAAAAGTACTTATTTCGTAGTAAGTGAAAAAAAATTATGCTATACTTTGTTTAATATGGGAGGACTAGTATGACAAAAAGCAAGTTTAAAAGAAAAAGTCGTTTTGTTTTATTACTTGTATGTGTTATTGGGATAATAGTTGTTTTTGTTGGTACCATTTTTAAAGATTGGCTGCAAATTGTTGATAATAAACAGTCTTTAGCAGCTATGAATGTTCATTATGAAGAATTACTTGAAGAAGAAGCAAGTCTAACTAGTGAAGTTACTAAATTACATGACCGTGATTATATAGCGCGTTATGCTAGAGAAAGATATATGTATAGTTTGCCAGGGGAAATTATTATTAAAATGCCTAATGAAGAAAAAATAGACTAGGAAAAAGCCTATTTTTTTTGTATTATATAGTATGTGATGGAAATGAAATATAATTTAACTGTTAAAATATGTGAAAGAATTTTAATAAAAAATCTTAATCTTGATTTTAATTATGATTCAATATGTATTTTAGGTAATCATGGTTGTGGAAAAACAACTCTTTTAAAAATATTAAAGAATAAAAATTCTAAATTTAAATATTATTTTTTAGAAAAGTCTAATACTTATGAAATAAAAGAAGATTTTGAATTAAAAAATAATCAAGAATATTTGCCATACTTAAAAGCTTTATTTAAAAAAATTGCTAGTAAACCGGATGTTATGGTTATTGATGATTTAAGTTCAATATTTCCTTATGAAGACCGTGTTAAAATTTTTAATTATCTTAAAAGTTTAGGAATAAAAATTCTTTATTGTACTAGTGATGTTGAAGAGGTTATTAACTTTTCATATACCATTGTTTTAGCTAATAAAATGGTTGCTATGGAAGGTAAAACATCGTTAATTTTAAAAGAAGAAAAGTTAATGAAATTATTAGGTTATAGTTTACCTTTTTATGTTAATTTAAGTACGCAGTTAAATTATTATGGTGTTTTAAATCATATTTGTTATAGTAAAGAAGAATTAGGTGATAGTTTATGTTAGAAACTGGTAAAATTAAAGTAATTATAAATCCACCTAAATCATTATTTAAAAATTATAATCTTATTAATGATAAAGTATTTAAAGATGAGATTAGTGTTTTAGATTTTTTATCTTTTTCTAAGAAATATTTAAAAGTTTTAAAGTTAGTTCAATTAGATGAAGATCTATTAAATACTCCGTTAAATAAATTATGTGGTATTGAAAGAATTAAAATTCGTTTAGCGTATTATTTATTAAAAAACACTCAAGAATTAATTATTGAAAAATTTTTTAGTAAATTAACTTATGGTGAACAAGAGTATTTTAAAAGATTAATTAGAAATTTAGTTAATAAGCAAAAAATAAAGATTGTTTTAATTGAAGATGATATGGATTTTATTGCCTCGTTTGTTAAAGAAGTAATTATATATATAGATAAAGAACATTATAGAGTTATTAATGATTTTTATGATGAAGAATTATATAAATATGTTAAAATGCCTAAGACGGTTTCTTTAATTAAGTATTTAGAATCTAAGGGTTATAAAATTTCACATGAAGTTACTTTTAATGAAACCTTAAAGGCTATTTATCGAGGTGTATCATGAGATATTTAATGCGAATTAGTTATGATGGAAGTAAATTTAATGGCTTTCAAAGATTAAAAAATAAAGAAACAATTCAAGGACATCTTGAAAATGTTTTAAGCAAAATAAATGGAAGTAAAGTTTTAGTTAAGGGAGCTGGGCGAACTGATGCTTTAGTGCATGCTTATGACCAATGCATTCATTTTGATTTAACTAAAGATTTTGATTGTGATAAGTTAAAGTATATTGTTAATCGATTATTACCTTTATCTATAAGTGTTAATAATATAAGCAAAGTAGCGGATGATTTTCATGCGCGGTTTATGGTTAAAGAAAAAACTTATTTATATAAAATTTATTTTGGGGAGAAAGATGCATTTTTAAATAATTATGCTTATCATCTTAGTTATCAACTTGATCTTAAATTAATGCAAGAAGCTAGTAAAGAATTTATTGGAACTCATGATTTTCATAATTTTGTATCAGGATATCGTAAAAGTTATTTAAGTACTATTAATGATTTTAAAATTTATAAAGAAGGAAATATGTTATATTTTGAAGTAACAGGTAAAGGTTTTTATAGATATATGGTTCGTAGTTTAGTTGGGGCTTTAATTATGGTTGGTTCTAATAAGAAAAATATTATCGATATCCACAATGCTTTAGAAAATCCTAATCTTAAAAGTACTTTTTTAATTATACCTGGTTATGGTTTATACTTGCAAAATATTAAATATTAAAAAAAACAATTATTTTTAATTGCCATTTGTTAATTTGCATTCTTCGTTAAATATAACGAAGTTTTTAAATTGGTCATAATTTCGATCACTTGAATATACTTTTATGCTTTTATTATCTTTAAATTTAATTAAGAAATAATCTTCTATTAAACTTCCTGTAACTCCTTGATAAAATTTAGTTATTAATATTTCTTCTAAAGGATAGCTATATTTTTTTCTGAAAATAGTTTGAAAAACGATTTTTTCTTTATTAATAGTGATTTTACGGTTAAAGATTTTTAAAAGATAATATACTGCTGGAGTTAAAACTATTAGGCAGATAACTATTGAACCAATTATATTAGAAAAATTTAAGTTAATGTTAGAAAAAGGATTAACCTCAATAAAGCATAATAAGTATATTCCAATAGTTAATAAGAACATTGATATATTAAATAGAGATTTACTATCGCAGCAAACTTCTTTTAATTTTTCATCTTGGATTTGACTTTTTATTATTGATACACTTACTTTAGTTTCTTTAGCCACAAAAATCTTCCTTTCATTTTAATTTTTAGCTAATATGATAATTCCACCTATAATAGCTAATGGAACAAAGATTGTTGCTAATCCCATAAATAAAAATCCGATTAGTGATATTGCATATACAATGATTGTTATAAGTTCTCCTATATAATTAGCCTTTTCTTTTTGTCTTTTAATAAATGATACAATGTTTAGAATTAATAATACTACAATAGCAATTGCTAATATTAACATAAAAATATGCATAATGTTTGCATCTTTAATTACTTTAATTGTACCATTTTGCATTAGTAAATATAGGGTTAATAAAATACCCATAATAATATTTAAAATACCTAAAACTTTTCTTTTCATATCAAAACTCCTTTTTAAATTATTACAATTATATCACAATTAATAATTAAAAAAAAGGAATAGTAGTTATTATGTTAAAGCTTTTTTAAAATGTCACATAAAGATTTTTTTAAAATGTCCCAAATAACAATAGGAATTTATTGATAGGCAAATCATTGATAATAGGCAGGAATAATTCGCCATACTTGTTGTAATATCTTAATTTTAAGATATTACAATTTATATTAGAATTGTTACTGGGTTCCTATTGTCAATGAGGAACTATCAATAAATTTTTTATATTAAAAATGGGACATTTCTAAAAAATCTTAACAAGAATAGTAGTTATTACGTTACTATTCACGGCCACGTCAAAAAATGTAAAAAAAATAATGAATGTCAAGTGAAAAAATGACATCAAAAATGACT
>CANQSC010000037.1 GCA_947626445.1 uncultured Bacilli bacterium | reverse complement strand
TTTCTTTTTTATAATTTTATTATCTTATAAAGTGTTATTTTTTTGGGATTAATCTCCCCACTTATTCTACACTAACCCTAACATTTCGTTGATAATCAATTTCCTACCGTGATCAATTTCACACAATTTCTTTTTCTAAGTTGGTAGTAATTATTGATAGTTTATCTTTTTCATCTAGAGTTAGTATTAATTTCATAAGTTCAATTAAAAAATCATCGGTAACTTTTGCCAAAACGTTATATTCTATTTTACTTTTATTAAAATAGTAAAGCTTATTAGCTTTTATATATGATGCTTTTTTTAATTGAAAATCTCCATCAGTATCATTATTGGTTATTTCTTTATTAACTTTATATGATAATATTTTATCTCTATGTTCTTCACTTTGGAAACTAGACATTATAGGCGCTGCAAAATCATAAGGCAAACCTTTTATCTCACCATTTTCATCGTTTATAACTATAAATGAATGCTTGGTTAAAGGTGTATTATCTTCTTCATTAAACTTATTAATAACAATTATATCTCCTAATTTACAAATTTTCACCATTTCCTTTCATATAAATTGTTTTATATTTAGGTATTTTTTTAAATAATGTATTTTAATCTTTCATTAACAATTTCTCCCTTCTTGTAAATATTTTTTAAGCATGCTAATTTATAAAGTAAACTATTGTTTTTGCTTTATATATATTACTATAGAAAACATACGCACTACATGCCAATATGATTTTAGCAAACATTAGAAAATTAAAAAAGTTCAAATTTTTTCTAACTTTTATAAAACGCCTTTAATAACTTCAGTAGCTTTTTGTTTTAAATTTTTCAATTGTTTTTTATAAAACTGGTGTTCCTTTTTACTTAACAAAATTTGTTAAAACTTTAATATCTTTAGCCTTATTTTAAACAATATTTAAAACATTTTCTAAAGCTTTTAAAATATTTTCAATTTTTTTATAAAAACGCAAAAAGTGGTTTAAAATAATTGTTTTTTCTTGACTTAGGGGGGGGGGTTAAGGTTTATAATTACTTTAAGAATAGAGTGATAAAATGAAGATAGAAAAGTATGTTGATAAAAATATAAATAGAAGAAAAATAATATTAGTAAGTATAAGTGTAATAGTCTTAATAAGTGTATCATTAATACTATATAAAACTTTTGCATCTTTTACAGAGAGTGTTGAATTTCAGGTGATGAATGGTAAAGTAGATTATTTTGGTAATAGTGATGTATATTTTGTGTTTTATCAAGGAGATAAAGAATTAGATGAAATGCCTCAGAAAGATAATGAAGAAAACTTAGTATTTGAATATGGCGAATGTGATAATGGGGCAAGTATTGAATGGAATGAAGAAGAATGGGCTCCACTTGTTAAAGGTTTAAATTCACCAAAAACAAAATGCAGTTTGTTTTTTGAAGAATATGTTCCAACTTTTGATAAAGAAGTAGTAAAATGTGGTAAAGCAGGAACAGGAGCAGCAGAGTGTATTAAAAATAATGCAAATTTAGATAAAGTTAATTTAATGGCAGATGATACAAGTGATGCAAATATCAGATATGTAGGAGCAACAGTAAATAATTATATAGATATAGGCGATAGAGATGGTGAAGATAATCCAATATTATGGCGAATAATAGGAGTCATGAATAACATAACCAATTTAGATAATGGAGGAAAACAAGAAAGTTTAGTAAAAATAATAAGAGCGGATAGTATAGGAGAATATAGTTGGGATACTAGCACATCAACTATAAATGGGGGTTTGGGAATAAATGAATGGAGCCAAGCAGATTTAATGAAATTATTGAACCCTCAA
This sequence comes from uncultured Bacilli bacterium, assembly GCA_947626445.1. GTDB lineage: Bacteria > Bacillota_I > Bacilli_A > RF39 > UBA660 > Ventrenecus. The sequence goes on along the minus strand of CANQSC010000037.1, from coordinate 9,257 downwards.
GAAATATATAGTGGAATATCAACAATCGGAGGAAGTTTGTATTGGAATAAAGGAAGCGGAAGTTGTTATAATACAAATGAAGAAGGAAATACAACATGTAACTTTACAAGTAGCGGAATAAGTGAAGAAGCCAAGAACAAGATAGCGAAAGTAAGATGGAATATAGGAACATTTGTAACTAGAAATACAAGTGAATGGACAGCAAGTGCAACATATAAAGCAGAAAGAGAAAGTCATAATGGAAAGGAAGAATGTATAAGTAATGGAGGAGGCAACTATTGTAATGATGAAGTAAAAAGAACAACAACATGGAAAGGATATATAGGATTAATGTATCCAAGTGACTATGGATATGCCGTAGGAGGAGAAGTAAGAAAAACATGTTTAGAGAAAAGTATGTATAGTTATTCTAGTGGAAGTTGTAACACAAACGACTGGCTAAAGCCAAGTAGTAGTTCAGCATTTACAATCACACCAACGCCAGGTTCCTCTAATGCCTATAATGTGATCAGTGTGTATTCGGATGGGGGTGTTAGCTACAGCAACGCGCACTATGCACGTTTGGTTCTGCCAGTCGCATATTTAAAATCAACAGTAAAAATAATAGACGGTAATGGAGAAGAAGGAACGCCATTTATTGCCTCATTAAATTAATCTCAATAGCGTATATCAAGTGTGTAAATTCATTTTTGATTTCACACTTTTTTCTTGACTATCAATAAAAATATAGTAATATGTTATATTGGTGGTTTTAAATGAAAGGATACATAGATAAGATTGATACATCTCTACTAAAAATTAAAGTAATAAAAGAATATATAGAAAAAATAATTAATTATGAATTAATATCATTTGATTATAATAAAGATAATGGTGAAGTTAAATTTTTACTTCCCTTTAATATTTTAGAAATTAAATATCAAGATTTATCTTATACTAAATTATGGACAATATCTAAATATCATTTAAATGGTTTTAAATATGAACAGATTGATGTATTAATTTATGATAAATTAAAAGAAAGTAATTTAACAATTAAATATAATAGTCATTTAGAAGATAATGAATATTCTTATCTTACTAGTAGTGAGTATATTTGTTTAGATGATAATATATTAAAAAGTTGGGAAGAAAAGAGAACTATATTTGTTAATGAATTAGATGAAATTTTATATAATGAAAAGATGAATTTAAATGAATTAATTATGTTATGTGATATGAAGAATAAAGCTATTAAAAAAGAAAGTCTAAAAGACTTATCTGTTTTAAGATTATCTAAATAGAATTGATTTACTTTTGGTTAATAATATAATTCCTGTTGTTCCCATAATTAATAAAATAATAATTGGTAAAGATTGACCAGTTTGAGGATTTTCAGGTAAGTTATCTTCTATATCAACATTTGAATTTGGATTAATAGGATTTCCTTTATTATTTGTTTTGTTATCATTATTGTTGTTGTTATTTTCAATATTAGGATTATCTTCATCAGTTGTTTTATTTTCTTCACTTGGACTAGATGAATTATCTTCATTTATTGTAAACTTTAAATTGACCTTCATATTAGGGTCTATTTTAGTGCTTGATGTATCTGTATTATAATTGTAACTAAATTCTTCTGGTAATTGCTTAAATGTTACAATTCCTTTATTAGAGTCATAAGATATATTATCATTTTGATTAATTATAATTTTTTGAGGGTCAATATTTGGATCTAAATCTTTAAAATTTAAAGTATATATATTATCTTTTTTTATAACTGTTACAGTTTTCTCTTGGGGAGAGATAACAGTATTATTTTGGTCTAATTCTAGTATAGATTTTACTAATTCGGGATTATTTTTTAAATTTAAATTTAGTAATTTGTTATGATCTATTATTAAATATTTTAATTGTTGATTATTTGTTAAATCAATAAATTCGATATTATTATTGGTTAAATTTAAGCTTGTTAATTCTTGGTTATGACTTAAATCTATTTGTGATAAATCATCATATGATAATTGTAGTATTTTTAATTGGGTACATTCATTTATATTAATATTCTCTAAGGGATTAAAACTTATATAAATATTTGCTAATTTGGTATTTTTGCTTAAATCTAAAGATTTTATATGATTAAAACTCAATTCTAAATCAGTTAAATTAATATTTTTTTCTAAATTTATATTGTTTAATTCATTACTATTTAATTCTAATTTTTTAAGTAAAGAATTATGTTCTAAATTAATTTCTGATATATTATTACTATTTAATATTAGTTCAGTTAATTTAGTATTATTACTTAAATCAATTAAAGTAACTTCACGATTAGATAGATTAAGAGTTGTTAAATTAGTTAATTTTTCAATTCCTTTGGTAGAATTTATAAAATTTAAAGTTATGCCTTCTATACTACAATCTAATTTAGTGATAGTTTGTAATTCGCTGTCAGATAAATTATCGCTTGTAGTTTTATTAGAACTATTTTGTTCATTATAAGCATCTATTACACAACTATATAAAATGTCATCTTCAAAATTTTGATTTATAGGGGTTGCTTTAACTGTTATTGGTATAAACAGTAATAAAAATAAAATAATTTTTCTTTTCATATCGTTCACATCCTAATTTTATTGTACAATTAATAATAAAGAAATAAAAATATTTTTTTGTAAAATAACTTTTAATTTACACAATTTTATTAATACTTTAGATTAAAAATTTTTTCTTTCATTAATTTACTATCCGTATTATCCGTGCTATAATTTTAATACTGGAGGTTAGTATGGACAGAGTATTATTAGATTTAGGTATTGTACAAATAAAATGGTATTCTTTTTTATTGTTAGTTGGTGTATTTTTAGGAATATTATTATTAATAAAAGAAAGTAGAAAGTTTAAATATCCCAAAGATTTTATTTTTAATATGGCTTTTTGGGCTATTATTATAGGTTTTATTGGAGCCCGAATATATTATGTTGCTTTTAATTGGAATATGTATGCTAGTAATCCAATATCGATTTTAGAAGTATGGCAAGGAGGACTTGCTATTCATGGTGGATTAATATTTGGCGTTTTGACAATATATTTGTATTGTAAGAAATTTGATGCTAATTTCGTTAAAATATTAGATATGGCTGTTCCATCTATTTTAATTGGGCAAGCTATTGGAAGATGGGGTAATTTCTTTAATATGGAAGCTCATGGGGGAATGGTATCAAGAATGGTTTTAGAGGGTTTACATATTCCTAATTTCATTATTGAAGGAATGAATATTAATGGGGTCTATTATCATCCAACATTTTTGTATGAATCATTATGGTGTTTGTTAGGCTTTATTATTGTCTTTGTGATGAGAAGATTTAAACATTTAAAAATAGGAATGCAAACTTGTTTTTATTTAATGTGGTATAGCATTGGAAGATTTTTTATCGAAGCATTTAGAACTGATTCATTAATGCTTGGGGGATTTAAGATGGCTCAAATAATAAGTGTAATACTAATTATTATAAGTATTGTTGGCTTTATTATAATTAGCCGTAAAAGTAAATATGAAGATTTATATTATGAAAGTAAAGGAGTTTAAAATAAATGAATAATAAAGAAGTACTTGCTAAAAAATTAAATATTAAAACTAGTCAAGTAGAGGCGGTTTTAAAATTATTAAGTGAAGGAGCTACGATTCCTTTTATTGCCCGTTATCGAAAAGAAGTAACTGGGTCTTTAGATGAAGAACAAATTAGAGTTATAGAAAAAGAATATGAATATTTAGAAAATTTAAGTAAAAGAAAAGAAGATGTTATTAGATTAATTGAAGAAAAAGATTTAATGACTGAGGAATTAAGAAATAATATTAATGCTTGTTTAAAATTAAGTGAAGTAGAAGATTTGTATCGGCCTTTTAAAGAAAAGAAAAAGACGAAAGCTAGTGAAGCTATTAAATTAGGTTTAGAGCCACTTGCTAAAATGATAATGAGTTTTCCAGTTAATGGGGATATAGCATCATTAACAAAAGGTTTTGATATGCCTTTAGAAGAAGCTATAACTGGTGCTAAATATATTATTAGTGAATGGATTAGTGATAATGCTTATTATCGTAAATATATTAAAAATGAAATTATGTATCATGGAAGTATTTGTAGTAAGAAAAAGAAAAATGCTGTTGATGAGAAAAAGACTTATGAGATGTATTATGATTTACAAGAGCCGATTCGTTATGCCAAACATTATCGGATATTAGCTATGAATCGTGGGGAAGATGAAGGTATACTAAATATTAGTTTAGATTATGATAAAGAAAAAATATTAAATTATTTAGAAAGTAAGATTATTAAAAATCCAAATTCTTTTGTGGTAAGTGAAGTAAAAGATGCGATAGCAGATTCTTTAAAAAGATTAATATATCCTAGTGTTGAAAGAGAAATAAGAGCTAATTTAACCGAAGAAGCTGGCGAAAAAGCAATTGTTACTTTCCAAGATAATTTAGAACATTTATTACTTACTAAACCAATTAAAAATAAAGTTGTATTAGGTTTTGATCCGGCTTTTCGAACTGGGTGTAAGTTAGCGGTTTTAAATCCGTTTGGAGATGTCTTAGAAATTGCAACTATTTATCCTCATGAACCTAAAAATGAAGTCGAAAAAAGTGCTGAGCTTTTAAAATCTTTAATTAATAAATATCATGTTGATATTATTGCCATTGGTAATGGAACGGCTTCAAGGGAAAGTGAAGCTTTTGTAGCAAAGACTATTAAAGGAAGTAATGTTTTATATAATTTAGTTAGTGAAGCTGGAGCATCTGTTTATTCAGCAAGTCCTTTAGCTATTAGTGAATTTCCCGATTTAACTGTTGAAAAGCGTAGTGCAATTTCGATAGGTAGAAGAATTCAAGACCCATTAAGTGAACTTGTTAAAATTGATCCACAAAGTATTGGAGTTGGGGAATATCAACATGACGTTAATCAAAAAGAATTAAAAAATGCTCTTTCATTTACCGTTAGTAAAATTGTTAATGAAGTTGGGGTAAATGTTAATACAGCAAGCTCTAGTATTTTGAGTTATATTTCCGGACTAACTAAAAAATGTATTAATAGTTTATTAGAATTTAGAAAAAATAAACCATTTACTAATCGAAATGAATTATTAAAATTAAGTGGCTTTACGCCTAAAATATATGAACAAGCAATTGGCTTTTTAAGAATTAATGATGGGGAAAATCCTTTAGATAAAACAAGAATTCATCCTGAAAGTTATGAACTTACTAATAAAATAATGAAAAAATTAAATTTTGATGTTAACAAAATTGGGAGTGAAGACGCTAAAAAATGTTTAGAAAAGGTTGATGTAGAACATCTTGCTAATATTTTAGAAAGTGATGTTTATACTATTAATGATATCATTGAAGAACTTAAAACTCCGGGTATTGATTATCGTGATTCATTAGATGATGTAATATTAAAAAGTGATATTTTAACTATTGATGATTTAAAAGTTGGAATGGAATTACAAGGAACGGTTCGGAATGTTTTAAGTTTTGGAGCATTTATTGATATTGGCTTACATAATGATGGTTTAGTTCATATTTCGAAAATGAGTAAAGAATTTGTTAAAAATCCGATGGATGTTGTTAAAGTAGGAGATATAGTAACTTGCTATGTTGATAGTATTGATAAAGAAAAAGAAAAAGTTAGTTTGTCATTAATTAAAGAATAAGGTATAATTTAAGAAGAAAGATGGTGGTATTATGTGTGGGATTGCAGGATTTGTTGGCAAGGTTAAAAATAAAGATGAAGTATTAAAAAAGATGTGTGATAGGATTATTCATCGTGGACCTGATGGCGAAGGGTATTACACGGATAAAGAGGTTGCCCTAGGACATCGCCGGTTATCTATAATTGATTTATCAAATGGTAGTCAACCAATGTATAGTACTGATAATAATTTAGTTGTGGTTTTTAATGGAGAAATATATAATTATCAAGATTTAAAAAAAGAATTAGAATATGATTTTCAAAATAACTCCGATACTGAAGTTTTACTTGCTGGTTATCAAAAATGGGGAAGTGAACTACCAAATCACATAAGAGGAATGTTTGCTTTTGCTATTTGGGATAAAAAAAATAAATCCTTATTTTGTGCTCGTGATCCTTTTGGGATAAAGCCATTTTACTATTATGAAAATGATGGAGTATTTTTGTTTGCCTCTGAAATTAAAGCTTTTTTAGACCATCCTAATTTTAAAAAAGAATTTAATGAAAGTATCTTATCTTCTTATATGTCTTTTAGTTTTACCCCTACTAACGAAACATTTTTTAAAGGGGTTCATCGATTAGATGCAGGATGTACTTTAACTTATAAAGATAATAATCTTGAAATTAATAAATATTATTCTCTATCTTTTCCGGTTGAGAAAAAAGAATATGATAAAACTTTAGTTGAGATTAGAAATACCATGGAAGATAGTGTTAAATATCATATGGTTAGTGATGTTGAAGTAGGGTCATTCTTATCAAGTGGAATTGATTCATCTTATTTAGTAACCCTTGCTAAACCTGATAAAACATATACGGTTGGTTATGATATACCAAGATATGATGAAATTAGTTATGCTAAAAATTTAACTGATTTATTAGATATTAAAAATATTAGTAAAAAAATAGGTAAAGAAGAATATATGAAAATTGTGCCTAAGATTTTATATCATATGGATGAACCGGCTAGTGACCCCGCAATTGTGTCATTATACTTTGTAGCAAACTTAGCAAGTAAAGACGTTAAAGTTGTATTAAGTGGCGAAGGTGCTGATGAATTTTTTGGGGGATATAATTCTTACCGTGAAGAAGTTGATATGATTTGGTATAATAAAATTCCTTATCCGATTCGTCATTTAATTAGTAAGATTTGTTCTTTACTTCCACCAGTAAGAGGAATTAATTTCTTTGTAAGACGTGGTTTAAAATTAGAAGATAATTATATTGGAGTTAATAAAATATGGACTGAAAAAGAAGTTGAAAATCTTCTTAAGATTCCGGTAACTATTACTAATCAAGAAATAACTAAACCCGTTTATGAAGAATTTAAACATTGTAATCGTTTAGTTAAAATGCAAGCTATTGATATTCATTTTTGGTTAATGAAAGATATCTTACAAAAAGCTGATCGAATGACGATGGCTAATAGTTTAGAAGGAAGAGTTCCTTTTACGGATATTGAAGTATTTAAATGCGCTAGTAAACTACCTAATGAATATAAAGTTACTAAAGAAAATACTAAAGTTGCTTTAAGAGATGCGGCTAAAAGTGTTATTCCCAATGAATCTTATAAAAAGAAAAAATTAGGTTTTCCAGTGCCAATTAGAGATTGGATGAGAGAAGATGATGTTTATGAAAGTATTAAAGAAGCATTTAATAGTGATGTAGCTAATAAATATTTTAATACTGAAATCTTACTTAATATGTTAGAAAATCATAAAAATAGTAAAAGAGATAATTATCGTAAAATATGGAATGTTTATTGTTTTATAAAATGGTATCAAGTATTTTTTGAAGATTTAAAAGTATAATATTTTAAGAGGTGAAATATGATAAAAGAATATTTTAAAAAGTATTATTACTTTCTTTTTCTTTTCTTATTTATTATTTTAGTAGTGTTAATTAAAAACAATGTTTTAGCGAATGTTGATAACTTAGTGTATAACTTTAGTCAAACTTTTTTAAGTGATGGTATGACTATGTTCATGAAATTGGTAAGCTTTTTTGCAAGTCCCGTTTGTTTAGTTGGTTTCTTAATTTTAGGTTTATTGTTTTTAAAGAAAAAAGGAATCTTTTTAGTAGCTTCTATGGGAATAAATCAGATTATTAATGAAGGATTAAAGTATTTAATTAGAAGACCAAGACCAAGTTTTCCTCATTTAGTAGTTGAAAATGGTTTTTCATGTCCAAGTGGACATACGATGGGTGGTATTACTTTTTATGGAATTATATTAATAATTATTTGGCATAGTGAATTACCTAAAACTATTAAGTGGTTATTAACAATTATATTTAGTCTTCTAACCGTTCTAATTATGTTTAGTAGAATTTATTTAGGGGTTCATTATTTTAGTGATATTCTTGCTGGTTTATTAATTTCTTGTTTTACTTTTGTTTTAATATATCGTTCTTATAAACATTTTTTAGTGTAAACTTTAAGTAAAGGTATTATTATTTTCAGATTAAACATAATAATATAGAGTATAATATGTTATAAGAAAGGAAGGATATAATGGCAAAGAAAAAAGTAGGAACATTACTTGGAGGTCTTGCTGTTGGAGCTGGATTAGGAGTTCTTTTCGCGCCTAAAAAAGGTAGTGATACAAGAAAAGATTTAAAAAAGAAAATCGATGAACTTGTAGAAAAAGCTAAAAATACTGATTTAGATGATGTAAAAGAATATGTTGTTACTAAAACTGAAGAAATTGAAAATGCTTTAAAAGATTTAGATAAAGAAAAAGTTTTAGATATTGCTAAAAGCAAGGCTAAAGATATTGAAAAAAGTGTTAAAGATTTAGCAAATTATGTTAAGAAAAAAGGAACACCTGTTTTAGAAGAAGCAGCTGAAAGTTTAAGACAAAAAGCTATTGAAGTTACTAAAGGTGTTTTAGAAAAGTTAGAAAAATAGTTGAGAAATCAACTGTTTTTTTAAATTTTCTAATGTTTGCATAACAATATATATAAAGTAAAACAATAAATAGCTTTATAAGTTAGCATGCTAAAAAATTATTTACAAGAAGTGAGAAAATGTTAATGAAAAATGAAATTATATTATTTGAAAATCGAATGTTAAATTAGAAGTAAATATGAAAGATGAACGGTTTTGCTTACCAAAGAATCTTTAATGAAGAGGAATTAGTAAAAAATGAAGTATTGCAAAATTTGCACATACCACTAAACATGGAGCTTTAAAGATTTAAATTCAATTATTAATAATATATATAATCTTTTGATGGAAAAGATTTATTTCCTACTGTTGAAGAAAAAGCTGCTAATTTTTTATATTTAATTACTAAAAATCATACTTTTATTGATGGTAATAAAAAATTGCGGCTCTTTGTTTATCTATTTTTTAAATTTTTATAACATTTTCTATTATCATAAACTTGTTTTCGAGAAATTGAAACAAATGTGTTGGGGAAGGAATTTATTTCCTTCATTTTTTTGTTTCAATTTTTCCTTTCCAAAAACATCAAAAAAAAGATGCTTTAAATTTTGCATCTTATAATAACAAAGTGTAAAGTA
>CANQSC010000036.1 GCA_947626445.1 uncultured Bacilli bacterium | reverse complement strand
TTTTTATCTTTAATATAGGTATATTATACCATGAGTTCTTTCTTTTTTTATGTTTTCCGATAAATTTAAACTCCGTCTTTATGCGTGTTAGTTTGATATTTTAGATTATAAATGCTATACTATTAATGAATTGAGGTGCTAAATGAAAAAAGAAATTGTTAATGCTATTGAGATTCAAAATGTTACTAAAAGTTTTAAGATATATTATGATAAAGCAAGAACTTTAAAGGAACATTTAGTATTTTGGCATAAAAGTGAACCTGAGTTATTTACTGCTTTAAAAAATATTAATTTAAGCATTAAAAAAGGTGAAACAGTAGGATTAGTAGGAGTAAATGGTTCTGGTAAATCAACTTTATTAAAATTGATGACTAAGATAATTTATCCTACTAAAGGAAAAGTTGTAACGCATGGTAAACTTACATCTTTACTTGAACTTGGAGCAGGTTTTCATCAAGATTTTACGGGTCGAGAAAACATTTATTTTAACGCCTCTATTTTTGGACTTACTAAAGCGGAGATTGATGAACGTTTAGAAGATATCATTGCTTTTTCAGAATTAGGTGAGTTTATTGATAATCCGGTTAGAACATATTCATCAGGTATGTATATGCGTCTTGCTTTTTCCATTGCAATTAATGTAGATGCGGAAATTTTATTAATTGATGAAATTTTAGCGGTAGGGGACCAACATTTTCAAGAAAAATGTTTTGCTAAATTACAAGAATTAAAAGAAAGTGATAAAACGATTGTAATTGTTAGTCATGATTTAGCTAATATTAAAAATTTATGTACTAGAGCTATTTGGATTAATAATGGGGTTATTGAAGAAGATGGAGAACCTTCAAAAGTAATCGAAGATTATTTAAAGAAGTGTGGGTGATAAAAGATGAATATTTTTAAGAATTTATATCAATATCGAGAATTATTAAAAACTAATGTTCAAAAAGAAATTAGAGGAAAATATAAGGGTTCTTTTTTAGGGGTTTTATGGTCATTTTTAAATCCCTTATTGATGGTTTTAGTTTATGCAATTGTTTTTCCTTATATTATGAGAATTCAAGTTCCTAATTATTTAATCTTTTTAATCGTGGCAATTATTCCTTGGAATTTTTTTACAACATGTATTACAACAGGGTGTAATTGTGTGTGGTTAAATGGTGGAATAATCAAGAAAGTATATTTTCCAAGAGAAATCTTACCAGTTTCCGTTATTTTAGCGGGTTTAATTAATTTTCTAATATCATGTATTATTATTTTGATTTTCTTACTATTTGGGGGAATTGGTTTTAGCTTTCAATTATTATGGTTACCATTAATTGCAATTATTCAAAGTATATTTAGTTTAGGTTTATTATTTATTTTAAGTGCTATTAATGTCTATGTAAGAGATGTGGAATATGTTGTAAGTTTTGTTTTGAATCTACTTTTTTATGCTACACCAATTTTATATACAGCTGAAATGTTTCCAGCTAAAATTCGTTGGGTATTAAATATTAATCCTTTAACTCATTTAGTTAATGCTTATCGTAGTATTTTTTACTATCAAACAATGCCAAGTTTATCATCATTATTTTATTTATTTATCTTATCAATAGGGGTTGTACTAATAGGATATATCATATTTAGAAAATTAGAGAAAGGTTTTGCTGAGGAGTTGTAGTTTTATGAATGAATATATTATCGTTAAACATAAAGAAATAAGTGGTTTAAAAAATCCTAAATTTAATGTTATTGGTGAATTTATTAGAAGTGACCTTGATTTGGTTGTAAAAGCTGATGGTAAAGAAATAGAATATGAATGTTATCATAATATTGATAATTTTATTTTAAATGCCGTTTTAAATAAAAAAGTGAAGAATGTTACTTTATACGCTAAAGAAAATAATGATTTGCATGAAATATTTACAATTAAAAATAGGTTCTTAAATCGTTTAATTAATAGATTTCAATCATTCTTTTTTAAACCGGTTAATAAATTAAAATTGATTTTTAGGTCTTTAAAAAATGGAATAGTCTTTTTATGGCGTGAACATCATTTTTTAATTCCACCTTCTTTATGGAAAAAATATTTTTTAGCGTTTGTAAATAAAGTTAAAAGTGGTTTTAATATGCTTTATTTAAATCCTTTTCGTCAAGAAGATTATTTGGAATGGATTAGTAATTGTGAAGAGAAAACTGTTTATGAAGAACTTAAATATCAACCTAAAATATCAATTATTATTCCTGTTTATAATATTAAAAGAATTTATTTAGAAGAATGTCTTGATTCTATTTTAAATCAACATTATCAAAATTTTGAAATATGTATAGCTGATGATTGTTCGACATTACAAGAAACTATTGATACTTTAAAAGAGTATGAAGAAAAAGATAAAAGAATAAGAGTTGTTTATCGGAAGAAAAATGGTCATATTTCTAGGTCTAGTAATGATGCTTTAAAAATTGCAACTGGTGAATTTGTTGGTTTAATGGATAATGATGATGTTTTAACGCCTAATGCTTTATATGAAATGGTTTTAGCTTTAAATAAAAATAAAAATTTAGATTTAATTTATAGTGATGAAGATAAAATAGATATGAAAGGAAAAAGATGTGACCCTCATTTTAAACCTGATTATAGTCCTGATACTTTATATGGCGCTAATTATATTTGTCATTTTGAAATTTTAAGAAAGAAAATAATTGATGAAATAGGAGGTTTTCGAGTTGGACTTGAAGGGGCTCAAGACCATGATTTATTTTTAAGATTTGTTGAAAAAACTACTCCTGAAAAGATTTGTCATATTCCTAAAATATTATATCATTGGCGAAAGATACCGGGTTCAACAGCTGATACAATTGCTAATAAAGAATATGCTATTAAAGCTGGACAAAGAGCAGTAGAAGATGCTTTAAAAAGAAGAAAGTTAGATGCTGAGGTTTTAGTTCCGATAACATCTACCCAATATATTGTTAATTATAAATATCAAGAAGAACCTAAAGTATCGATTATTATTCCAACTAAAGATTTAGCTAAATTATTAAGAAAATGTTTAAATTCAATTTATCAAAAAACAATTTATAAAAATTTTGAAGTTATTGTTGTAAATAATAATAGTAGTGAAAAAGAAACTTATGAATTGTTTGATTATTATAAAGAAAAATATGATAATTTTAGAGTTATTGATGCTATGATTCCTTTTAATTATTCTAAACTAAATAATTTAGCGGTTAAGGAAGCTAAAGGAGATTATTTATTGTTTTTAAATAATGATACGATTATTAAAACTAGTAAATGGCTTAATATTATGGTTGGTTATGCTATGCAAAAACATATTGGCGCGGTTGGGGTTAAATTATTATATCCTGATGATACTATTCAACATGCTGGAGTTATTCTTGGTTTAGGACATTGTGCTGCTCATGCTTTTGCAGGTGAAAATGGAGGCTCTTATGGAATGTATGGCCGTTTATTAGTTCCTTATAATTATTCAGCAGTTACGGCAGCTTGTATGATGGTAAGTAAGAAAAAGTTTATGAGTGTTAAAGGTTTTGATGAAAAGTTAAAAGTTGCTTTTAATGATGTTGATTTTTGTTTAAAACTATTAGATAAAAAATATTATAATATCTTTTTACCACAAGTAGTATTATATCATTATGAATCTAAAACTAGAGGTTATGATACAACTACTGAAAAATATCAATTATTATTAAAAGAAATAGATTATTTAAATAGTAAATGGCATGATATTTTACATAATGATCTTTTTTATAATAAAAATTTTAGTCTTAAAAAAAGTTTTGTTTTAGATAAAAAGAATGAAGATAAAGAAAATTTAGAGAGAAATTAAAAAAGGAGAAATGATATATTTTAGTTAGTAAGAAATGCATTATCTCTCTTGTAATTAACTATATATATCATAAAATGATGGATGAAAAAATCTAAGATATTATTAATTATTCCAGCTTATAATGAAGAAGCTAATATTTTAAAAACTTGTAATAGAATTTTAGAATATAATAAAGAACATAAAACTAATTATGATTTTATTGTTATTAATGATGGGTCTTTAGATAACACAAGAAAAATCTTAGAAGAAAATAAATTGCCTCATATTAATTTAATTCATAATTTAGGAATTGGTGGAGCGGTGCAAACTGGTTATAAGTATGCTTTAAAATATGATTATGATTTTGCTATTCAATTTGATGGTGATGGGCAACATGATGTCAATTATGTTGAAAAATTAATTAAACCGATTATAAATGATGAAGCTGATTTTACTATTGGGAGTCGTTTTATTGAAAATATTAGTGGTTTTAAAACTTCTTTTATGAGAAGAGTAGGAATTAAAATTATTACATTCTTTATTAAAATTGCTTGTGGTTTTAAATTAAAAGATACGACTAGTGGTTTTAGAGCAGCTAATAAAAAAATTATCAAGGAATTTGCTAATTATTATCCATCTGAATATCCTGAACCAATTTCAACTGTTTTGGTTGTTAAAAAAGGTTATAGAGTAAAAGAAATAGGTGTTAATATGTATGAAAGAGATGGTGGTTCATCATCTATTCATTCTTGGAAAAACTTTTATTATATGATTAATGTATGTTTATCGATTTTAATCGCGGGTACTAGGAGGTCAAAATGATAACAGGTAATTTAAGATTAGTAGTTATAATTTTTATTCTATTTTTGTTTTTATTAATTGTGTATTTGCTTCGGAAAAGAACGTTATCTACTAAATTTGCAATTGTGTGGTTTTTAGCAATTATTGTGATGCTTTTAACCGTTTTATTACCAGATGTTATGAAATATGTTGCTAATTTAATTGGCTTTGAATTGTTATCTAATATGTTACTTTGTATATTTATTGCTATTTTATTATTTATTACATTAGCTTTAACAATTATGGTTTCAAGTAATAAAAGAAAAATAACGCTTTTAATTGAAGAAATATCAATTTTAAAAAAAGAATTGGAGGATAAGAAATGAAAATAATTTTAACTGCTATTTATGTTCTTTTAACAACAGGGGGATTATTTTGTATGAAATTAGGAGGAGATTCCTTATCCTTATCATTTAAAAATGAAATTAGTTTTAAAATAGGGTTTATAACTGCTTTAGGTTTCTTACTTTATATTTGTAGTTTTTTATTATGGCAAAAGTTAATTGCGACGTATGATTTAAGTTATATTGTACCGATTGCTACTGGTATTGTGCAAATTGTGGTTTTAATTGGCAGTTATTTTTTCTTTAAAGAACCAATGAGTTGGATAAATATTACGGGAATAATTTTAGTTATTGTGGGAATTGTTTTAATTTCTATTAAAAGATAAAGCATCAATTATGGTGTTTTTTTTTAGTTAATGATATAATTAAAAAAGTAAAAGAGGTGGTAAGATGGATTCTAATGATGTTAATGATACTGAAGAACTTGTTAATGATGAAGAATTAATGGATAATAATGATATTCCATCTGAAGAACCACCTTTAGAAGCAAATGAAGGACAAATGGATATTGAACCTCCTAAAAGTGGTAATTTTTTGGGAGTAGCTAGTAAAAAATTAATCAATCTTTTATTGAAAAAGAAACTTATTGCAATTGGTATTATTGCGGTTATTGTTTTATTATTTATAACGATCTTTTTTGGGGCTAATGTATCAACTGAAACATATAATTATAAATACATGGAAAGTTTAGAAGATAAATGTGAAGAAGTTGAAGTTACTTATGAACCTTATGGTAGTAACGATAGTGAAACACAAACGATGGATCTTGAAAAATATATTGGAGATGCAACATATAGTTATACAAAAGATATTGAAAATATTGATGAAGGAACTTACCATTTATATAAAGCTTTAGCAATCGCTTTAAGAACGGAAGTTGTTGCTAATGGTTGTAAAATTACTTATCGGGATAAAGAATTATCTAATAGACCTAGTGATGGAAAATATAATATTTTAAACAATGCTTTAGAATCTTCTGAAGGGGTAGTAATGTCTAAAGCTGGTAAGAAAAAGATTATGAGTGTTGGTGTATCTGATTTTTGTTATAGTCAAAATGATGGTGAAAATTATGCTATTTTTCAAGTTCCGGATTTTTATATACCTACTAGTTGGGTAAATAAAAATGTTCCAAGTAGATATAAAGATTGTCCTTGTAATCAACCTGATGAAAATTTAGATTCTTGTTATGTTAATAAAGATTTTAGAGAATGGGCTCATCAAGATGATACTAGTGGTTTTAATGTATATGCTGCTTATTATTTATTAGATGAATATAAATTGAGTTGGTCAAATATTTTAAAATATTTTGTTGGAGACCATAATTATTGGACTATAGATAAAGATAAAAAAGATGATGAAGATGCTAATTTAGATGAAAATTGTGGAGAGATGGATTTACATAATACCACTTTAACAAGAGAACAATTTATTGCAGGAATGAGAGCTTATAATTATGATGGAGAAAGTCCTTCTGGTTGGAATAAATTTGTTGTAAATGCCGGATTGATTTATGATGTTTCTAAAGAAAATAATATTAATCCAGAATTTGTAGTTATAAGAGCAATTTTGGAAGGCTTTGCACCTGGTGAAGGTAAAAATAATTATTGGGGTTGGACTTGTTATAATACTAATACGGCTGCTTGTACTACTTTTAGTCCTGAATTTGAAGATGCTGTAGCTGAGTATTGTCAAGCTGTTTATAAGCAATATACTGATTATACCGATTTATTAAGAAGTTATGCTTATTTAGGGGATTATTGGTATACCAAAGAAACGCCAAATCCTTCAAGTGATGGTGGTTGTTATTATGCGCCATATATATTCCCTGATGGAGTACCTTCACGAGTTCAAAATGCTTGTGATGGACCTGCTTGTGTAATTAATGGTGATCCAACTAATTGTACTAAAACGACAACTGAAGACCAAATTTTATATGGTAAATATCAAGACCGAAATACCCAAAAATATCGAAAAGCAATTTGGAATATAAGTGAAACTGATTGTAAAATGACGGCTAGTGGGGCAGGTTGTATGTGGTGGCCAATTGGTTCTAAAAAGACAACTGAAAAAGATGGTGTAACTTATGCATCAGATGACCCTGAAACGACAACTATAACAAGTGGTTTTGGTAAACGTGATGCGCCTACTGCTAATGCAAGTACTTACCATAATGCGATTGATATTGGTGGTGGAAGAGAAGGAAAGACTAATGTTATCGCGGCAGCTGATGGAACCGTTTCCAATATTATTACGGGTTGTACAGCTGGAGTAACTTCTTGTGGAGGCTATCTTGGTAATGCTGTTTATATTACTCACTCTGATGGAAGTCAAACTAGATATGGTCATTTATATAGTGTTGCTGTAAAAAGTGGTGATAGTGTTAAACAAGGTCAAGTTATTGGTAAATTAGGTAATACTGGTAATTCTACTGGACCTCATTTAGACTTCCAAGTTAAAGTAAATGGCGAAGAAGTAGACCCAACTAACTATGTTTCAGCTGGAGAACCTCGTAAACTTTGTAGTGGTTCTGGAAGTGTAGTAAGTGGTGAGAGTAATAAACAGACAATCTGTTTAACTCTTAAAAATAGTGGTTATAGTAATGAAGCTGTTGCGGGTATTATGGGTAATTTACAACAAGAAAGTGGCTTTATGACTAATAATACTGATGGAAAAGCACACGGCATTGCTCAGTGGCAAGAGGGTCGATTTGTAAATCTAAAAAGTACTTATGGTAGTGAATGGACAAAGCTTGATAATCAATTAAAATTTTTACTAAGTGAATTAAATGGCGACTATGCATCAGCAGATAAATATTTAAGAGAAGATCATTCGGCTAGAGATCAGGCTTTTAACTTCTGTATGGTTTATGAAGGTCCTGGGGAATCTGACTGTAAAAATACGCCAAGAATGTCAAATGCTGAAGAATTGTTAAGTTATGTAGAAAATGGTTGTGAATAAGGAGGCTTTATGAAAAAAAAGAAAATTATTCGTTTTAGTATTATTATGGTAATCTTTTTAGTAATTTTTGGAATTGTTTTCTTAATTAATAGTTTAAATAAAAAAAATATTAATACTAATTATCAAGAACCAGAACCAGAAGTTATTCCTTATGAAATGGAACCTGTTGAAGAATATAGTTACTTTTTTTCTGTAGTAAATATTTTAAATAAATATTTAAATTATGTTCATGATAAAAATAATGAAGCATTGATGAAAATTCTTCATCCGGAATATATTGATTTTTATACAATTAATAATAATAATTTATATGAATATTTAGGTGATTTTAGCGATAATTTACAAGTATCTTTTAAAGCTAAAATGATGACTTATAAAATATATGATAATAATTATTTATATTATGTTAAAGGAGATATTATAGGTAATAATTTTGAAGATAGTAAAGTTGTTTTTAGTGATGCAATGTTTTTAGTAAATGTTGATTATGATAATGTTACCTTTGCAATATATCCTTTAGATTATCGTTATGAAGTCTTGCCAATTGAAGAACCTGAAAAAGCAATTGTTTTAAATAATTATAATGAATTAATTGGCTCTAATGTAATTAGTAATGATTATATATGTAGCTTATATTTAAATGATTTTATCGATAAAATTAATAATGATGAAGATACCTATCATTTATTAAGTGATGATTTTAGAAAAAAACAATATCCTAAAAAAGATGATTATTTAAGTTTTATGGCTAATAATAAAGATAAATTAAATTATCAAGTTTATAGTTGTAATTCACTAAGTGGAACAAGTCATGTATATGAAGTAAAAGATATGAATTTTAATAGTTATACTTTTATTGAAGAGAGTATTATGAATTATAAAGTAGAGTTTACAATAAAATAATATTTTAGTATAATAATTGAGTTAGGAGGCCAATTATGAAGTTTAGAGTTTCACCAAAAGATTTTACAATTTTTGTAATATTTTGTATATTTTTGTTATATTTATGTGCTATTGCTGTTTTAAATTTTGCTTCTTTTGCGAATGATGGAACTTTTCATGGTCTTAATCCTTTTCCAGCTTTTGGCCCTGATTATATCTTTTTAACATTATTTATGTTTTTTATGGCTTTAGTGATGATTTTTTCTAGTGTATCTTCATATATTTTTGAAAAAGATAAGAGTGGTAAAAGATTAATTAATGTTAAAGATAAAGAAGAAAAAGGTTATTCTAGATGGGCTAAAGATAAAGAAATTAAAGAAGATAAAGGAATAGTTCATATTAAAGCTATTGATAAAAATATTGAAGGGGCTGGAATTCCAATTATTAATAATGGAACTGATTTATGGGTAGATGATGGTGAATATCATACTTTAATTATTGGTACTACTGGTTCTGGTAAATCTGAATGTGTTGTTAAACCACAAGTTAATGTTTTAGCTAAAAAGGGTGAAAGTATGATTGTTACTGACCCCAAAGGAGAATTATATAAATATTGTGGAAGTTATTTAAAAGAACAAGGTTATAATATTATTGTTTTAAATTTTAGAGATCCAGAAGATGGTAATGCTTGGAATCCCTTAACGGCTCCATATCAAAATTATAAAAATGGTAATCGAGATAAAGCTACGGAATTATTAGATGATATTGCGACTAATATTTTAGTAGATCCTAAAAATAAAGAATCAGCCTTTTGGGAGAGAAGTGCTGCTGACTATTTTTGCGGGCTTGCTTTAGGATTATTTAAAGACGCGAAAGAAAGTGAAGTCAATTTAAATTCAATTAATGTTATGAGTACAATTGGAGAAGAACGTTTTGCGGCTAGTCATTATATTAATGAATATTTTAATTTAAAGGGTGCAGATTCATCAGAATATATCTTTGCATCTAATACAATAAATGCGCCAAATGAAACTAAAGGTGGTATTTTATCAACTTTTAGACAAAAAATAAGAATTTTTTCATCAAGAGAAAAATTAAGTGAAATGTTATCTTATAGTGATTTTGATATGCGTTCGATTGGTGAGCAAAAAACAGCGGTGTTCTTAATTATTCATGATGAAAAAACAACATATCATAGTTTGCTAACCGTTTTCTTAAAACAATGTTATGAAACTTTAATTGATGTAGCTAAAGTTCATGGCGGAAAATTACCAATTAGAACTAACTTTATTTTAGATGAATTTGCTAATATGCCTCCATTAAGTGATGTCGATTCAATGGTTTCTGCGGCTCGTAGTAGAGCAATTCGTTTTACTTTTATTATCCAAAATTTTTCGCAATTAGATGAGGTTTATGGTAAAGAAGTTGCTCAAACGATTAAAGGTAATTCTAATAACTGGATTTATTTAATTAGTACCGAAATGGCGGCTTTAGAAGAAATTAGTAAAATGTGTGGAGAAGTAAAAAGTAAAGAAAAAGATAAAACAGCTTCAACTCCTTTAGTAACTATTACTGATTTACAAAAAATGAAATTATTTCAAGCAATTATTATTCGATCTAGAATGGCTCCATTTAAAACGCAATTAGAACCTGATTTTAAAATGGATTGGGGAATAAAGAGAAAAGAAATGGATTTTCCACATCGTGAAATAAAGCATGTTGATACTTTTGATATTAAAAATTTTGTATCAGAAGCAAAAAGAAAACAAATGATGGATAATAATCCTAATAGTGAACCATTTAATCCATTTATGGGGAATATGCCATCAATGCCATTTAATCCTTTTGGTGGGATGCCAGTTAATAACTCTAGTATGCCAATGAATCGACCAGGAAGTAATTTAACTAGTGAAGAAATTGATAAAATGATTGCTGATATTGATAAAAAATTAGCTGAATTAGATGAAGAAGAAGCTAAAGAAAAGGAAAAATTGGCAAGTAAAGATGAAGAAAAGAAACCAATAGTTAAAGAAGAAAAAATAGTTGAACCTAAAGAAAAAGAAGAAGAAAAACCAACAATTAATGTTGATACTGATTCAATTATTATGAATGATGATGCTATAACTGATGATGAATTTTTTGATGATTTCTTTAATGAATAAGATTATAAGTTACAGTTAAAAAGAGCAAATTAATTTAAAAAGAAAAACTTTATGAAATTTGAAGAAAAAAAAGTTCATAAAGTTTTTTTTCGATAAATTATTGCATGCAAAAACAAATATAAGAAAAATTTAAAAAAATCGACACACTAGTTTTCAAATAACAATTTTAGTTGTATAATTTAATCATCAAATCTGAGTTGAAAGTTTAAGTCTAAACTTTCTAGA
>CANQSC010000035.1 GCA_947626445.1 uncultured Bacilli bacterium | reverse complement strand
ATTGTTTGATGATGTAAAGTAAGATTTTAATGATTTACATTAAAAAAAGTTTTAGATTTTTTCCAAAATGCGGAAACGCAAATTTAAATTTAAAATTTGTTGACTTCTAAAAAAAAATTGGTACAATAATATGTATTAAAAAAAGTTTTTTAATGGCTAACAAAAAAATAGAATGGTATATTTTTAGGAGGAAAAAATTATGAATTATAATGAAGAAATATTTAATGAATTAAAAAGTATTGGAATTGGAGGTCAACTAATAGATAGATATGCCAGAAAAAGATAAAGGCACCAGGGAGGATTATGCTGAATTAAGAAGAAAAAGTGATGAAATTGATAAAAAAAATTTAACTATGTTTCGAGAGAGTAGTAGGAATGCAAAATATAGTTTACCATGTGGTTCTTTAGGATAGCCTACTGTAGAAATGAAATCAGCATTGATTAAAAATCCTTTAGGTTTAGAAGAAAATGCGAAAAATAAAGTCTCAAAAATTAATTTTATTAAATTACAAAGTGACAAAAAGACTATAATAGATGAAAAAGGAAAAAAAATAATGTAGAGACAATCATTGTATTTACATTTGCCATCCAAACCATTTGTTTACTGACAAAGAACTAATTGCTTCTAATACAAGAGAAATAGCGAATATTAATTGGGATGATATAGATATTGAAAGAATGATAAGAATAAATGATTATCAAACATTTATAACGTCTGATTGTAGGCTAGCATTTAAATATGTTCATCAACGATTAGGTCATCAAATAATGAATGAAGTAAAAAAGGGAAAGAAAAATGAAGCAGTTAGCTATCTTGCAATTGTTGAAAGATATACTTTTGATTTTGATGGTGAAGATAACTATTTAGTTAGAGGAATTATTCGGGAGATTATAGTGGTTATTCGATTGCTTTTAATCCAGAATATCAAAAAACTATTCCACAAAACATATGGGAAAAATCATTAAGAATGAGTGATCATGAAATCCCAATTGCTTATTTAGTAAGAAGAAAAAATAGTAAAAGTAGATAATATATTCAAAAGTATGATTTGCCTCGATGTAAGAGATAAATCATATTTTATGGGAAAAGCAAAATGGATATGATCCTTTTGAAGATTGGAGTGAAAAAGATGAAAATATTTAAAAATAATGAATGTTATGTCGAAGCCAAAGATTTGTTAAATTTTCCAGTTCCATATTTTATTGAAATTCCTACTTGTTCATATGAGGATGATTTTATAAAATTTGAAAGTAAAGAAGAAGTTGAATATTTTAAAAATAGGGAAGATATTATAAGTTATAATGAAATAGCAAATTTATCTTTAAATGAATTAAATAAAAAAGCTGATAAAATTAATGAACAAATTCAAAAATTAGAATTGAAATGGTTAAATAGTGGTAGACAGGAGCGAATACTTTTAAGAAAAAATAAAAATTATCAAAAAAAATTGAAAATTTATAATTCTCTTTATGAGAGTTTAGTTGATTATATAAATAATAAAAATATTATTGATTTTAGAATGAAAAATATTGAATTAGTTTATAAAACTCAAAGTATCCCAAGAGAAGAGCAAGAGATAGTAGAGACTATAAATTATGCAGAAGGTGGCTTTATTGAAAATTATTGTTTAACTAAAGAACAAGTTTTAAAGTTAAGAAAAATAAAAAAAGGTTAGGTGGTATGATGGTTGAAAGTAAAATTAAAGAATTATTTTTAAATCCTAATAGTGTTTATATTTTTGATGTTGATGGGGTGCTTGCTAAAATTGAATATGGTGAATATAATCATTATTATTATGATGATGAGTTATGGTCAAAGATGATTTTAGAAAATGATTATTATGAAAATGTTGAACCTATAAAAACAATGCAAGATTTTTTAAAAAATAAAGATTTAAGTAGAATATATGTTGCAACAAAGGTTATGAATGATGAAGAATTAAAACAAAAGAAAACTTTTTTAGCTAAGAATTATGGAATTTTAGGTGACCATGTATATTCTGTTTTAAATGATAAAGAAAAATTGAATGTTATTAAAAACATTCAAAAAGATTATCAAAATTTAGATTATAAATATTTTGTGATGATTGATGATACCGTTGATGTTTTAAATAATATTATGGATAACTCATCTTTTTCAACAGTTCATATAAGTAGTTTTATTAAGTAACTACTTATTTTTATATTCTATATAATAAGCATAATATTCATCATAAGTAATATTTTCATCATGAATTACTTTGGCAGCATCACTTCCTACATAACGCCAGTGCCATGATTCTGGAGCATAACCGGTAATATAAGTTTTATCTTCTGGGTAACGTTCTATAAAACCATATTTATAAGCATTTTCTTTTAACCAATTATAGGCTTTACTATCTTTAAAATCCGATTCAATTGGTTCCGTTTTACTAGTCATATCAACAACTAATCCTGTTTGATGTTCAGAATGTCCTGGTCTTGCTGCCGTTTCATCAGCTTTTCTTTCGCCTTGAGCAGCTTTTCTTTCTTCGTAAATACTTTCTTGTTCTTCATAATTACGATAACTGGAAGTAACCATTAAGTAAAATCCTGCATCATTTGCAGCTTGCCATAAATTCATAAATTCATCATAAGCATAAGAAAGCAATTTATTGTCTCCTTCATTTCCATAAGAATAGTCTAGAGAAATATCTTTTAAATCAGTTGGGGCATATTCTTTATTTAAAGCATAGAACTTATTAACAATCATTTTCTCATTTAAATTAATATCAGTATCAAAAGTAACTTCATACCATTTATTATTAGCATGAGTATTAACCATGGCCACAATATCCGTAAAAGTTTCATCATCTTGTTTTTTATAAAATTCTAAATAATCATTTAAATTATTTTCAATAAAATATTTTTCATTAATAAAATCAACAATTAAATCATTTTGGGGATTACTTAAAATATAATTGATTGTTTCATCGCCAACTTTATCAATAATTTTTTTGGCGTTATCTAGGGAGTAACCAATATTAGTTAATTTATATTCATAAGTTTGTTTATATTTATATTCTTT
Source organism: uncultured Bacilli bacterium (assembly GCA_947626445.1). GTDB lineage: Bacteria > Bacillota_I > Bacilli_A > RF39 > UBA660 > Ventrenecus. The sequence continues at coordinate 8,401 of CANQSC010000035.1, read as the reverse complement.
ATAAAATTTTAAACCAAAAATTAAAGCAATAATAAAGATAATAATACTACCTAGTAATATATAAGCACCTTTTTTAAGTTTTAATTTTTTCTTTTTAATTGTAGCCATAACGTATCCTCCTTAAAAAATATTATAGCATTTAGCATTTTTTTCTTGCAACTTTTTGTCGAATATTGTATTATTTAGTTAGGATAGAAGAAGGTAAAAAGATGAGTAATAAAGAAGTTTTAAATTATTGTCCAAATTTTAATCATATTGTTAATTTTAAATATAATGGTAATGATGTTATTACCGATAAATTAATTACTATCTATCGTGATTTTATTTTTAAAGCTGATTTAAATAATAATCATGATATTAAAATGGTTAAAGAAATAGATTATGTTTTAAATAAATATACTGAAGATTATTTATTTCGCAAAGAAATGAAACATGAAATAGTAAATATTAAAATTAAAAGAACTTGTGGTGATATTTTAAGAGCCATTGTTGAAAATATTTTAAATATTTTTGATAATTATTTATTTAATACAACTAGAAAAATAACAATAGCTAAATGGATATAAAAAAGATTTTGTGAAAAAAATCTTTTTTTTACATCCAAATAAAGACTGCAACACCAGTTAAAACTAAAATAGCAATTATAATAAGCTCACCAATAATAATTAAATCTTTAACTTTAATTCTTCTTTTAACTTCAGTTATTTCACTTTCATATTCATTAATTACTTCATTTTTTTCATTTTCGGTTTCCATCCTAATAGCCCCTTTCATATTATAAAAATATTATATCATTTCTAGGTTAAAATTAAAATTATTTTAAATAAAAAAGTGTTTATAAGTGTATAGTAGTTATTTATTATAGTTGTTGAAATTAATTAAACATAAACTATAAAAGAAAGAAGGACTTATATGCAAATTACTTATTTAGTTATAATTGCAATTATTACTTATGTTTTAGGGGCTGTTAATAAAATTATTTGGGAATCAATGCCTAATAAATATATCCCTATTCAAAATGTTTTAATTGGAATTATTAGTGGTTTAATTTGTTTTATTTTTAAAATAGAACCTAATTTTTTAAATGCGATGGTGTTATGTTTAAGTGCGACGATGAGTGCAGGGGGAATTGCTGATTTAGTAAATGTTAAGAATAATGAAGAATAAAATTATTTGACATTGTTTTAAAAAACGTGATATAAAATTAATGGTAGTACTAAGGAGTGGAAACAATGGTTCAATTTATTGTGGTTGAAGATGAGAAAAATGTTCAAGACCAAATTAAAAAAGTATTAAGGAAATTAGCTTTTGCTAATGATACTGATTTAGATGTTAAATACTTTACTAAATATGATAAAGAATTGGAAAAAGTAATTAATAGTGATGCTCTTAGAAAAGTATATATTATGGATATTGAATTAGAAGGAAATATTAGTGGAATTGATATTGCTCATAAAATAAGAGAAAATGATTGGGATAGTGAAATAATTTTTGTGACCTGTCATGATAAAATGTTTGAAAGTGTTCATAGATATATCTTAGATGTTTTTGATTTCATTGAAAAATTTCATAATATGGAAAGTCGTTTAGAAAAAGATTTACAAACTATATATTCACAAAAATTTGATAAAAAGATGTTAAAAGTTAATGGTCGAAATGCTGATTTAGAAATTTATTTAAAAAATATTTTATATATTACAAGAGATAAAGAAGATCGGAAATTAATTATTTATACTAAAAATATTGAATTTAAAATTATAAGTACTTTAAATGATATATTACAAAAATTAGATAGTAGATTTATTAGAACTCATCGTTGTTGTCTTGCAAATACTGAACATATTATGGAATATAATTATAAAAATGGTTATTTTGTCTTAGATAATGGTACTAAAGTAGATTTATTATCTAAAAAATATCGTAAAAAAAGAATGGAAAGTTGACATAAATAATTGTCAACTTATTTTGTTACTTAAAAAAATTATGATATTTTTATTTAAAGGTGAAGGTTATGCGAATTATTTATCATGGAAATTATTGTGTAGTTGATAAACCAACAATTGTAAAAACAAAATATGCTAAAGATTTTGGGGTAGGATTTTATTGTACTATTTTAGAAAAAGAAGCTATTAAATGGGCTAAAAAATATGCTACTTCTTTTGTAAATGTTTATGAATATAATGAGAATAATAATTTAAAAATTAAAGAATTTACTTTAATGTCAGAAGAATGGTTAGATTTTATAATAGATAGTCGTTTAGGGAAAAAACACGATTATGATATTGTAATTGGAGCTATGGCAGATGACCAAATTTATAATTATGTTACCGATTTAATTGATGGAGTTATTACAAGAGAAGCTTTTTGGGAATTAGCAAAATTTAAACATCCAACTCATCAAATTGCTTTTTGTACTTTGAAATCTTTAGAATGTATTAAATTTATAGAAGCAAAGATGGTGAAAAATGATTAGAGAAAATGATTTATTTTATACATGCAGTTTTATTGAGTATTTGGCTAGGAAAACTAATAATACCAAAAAAGATGTAATTAACTATTTAACTAAAGATGGTATTGCTAAAATTTATGAACTAGCAGATATTTATCATTGTGAAGATATTAATCAAGTATGTGATGAATGGATAAATAAATGTCATATTAAAACTGGTAAATATAATTTAATGGAAAAATATCATAATATTCCATCTTATTATGATTTAGGGAAAGTTTATAAAAGATTAATTTTAATGGTTAATAAAAATAATATTATTGATACAATTGTTGAGGTTTTATCTTCTTGGTTAATTTTAAAAATTGACAATTATGATAGTAGTTTATATTATGAAAATAAAGATTATATTTATGAATGTTATCAAAAAGGAGAGATATTATAGTAAAGTCTTTCTTTTTTTGTCAAATTTTTGTTATTTGACGTCAACTTATTTTGTTACTTAAAAAAATTATGATATACTATTTTATGGTGAAAGATATGGCAAATAAAAATACATATGATGAAAAATCAATAAAAATATTAGAAGGATTAGAAGCAGTTAGAAAACGTCCTGGAATGTATATTGGTTCTACTGATAAAAGAGGGATGCACCATTTAGTATGGGAAATTGTTGATAATGCGATTGATGAGATAATTAATGGTTATGGAGATTATATAAAAATCATATTACAAAAGGATGGTTCTGTAACTGTTGCGGATAATGGCCGTGGTGTTCCTATTGGGATGCATGAAAGTGGTAAGAGTACGCCCGAAGTTATTTATACAGTTTTACATGCAGGTGGTAAATTTGAAAATACTGGATATAAAGTAAGTGGGGGATTACATGGTGTTGGTGGTTCAGTTGTTAATGCCTTATCAACTAAAATGGAAGTAACTATCTATCGTGAAGGAAAGATTAGTCAAATTAAATTTAAAGATGGAGGCAAAGTTGCAAGTCCTCTAAAAGTAATTGGTGAATCTAAAAAGACAGGAACAATTGTTAATTTTTTACCTGATAAAGAAATATTTAAAAATTGTAATTTTTCTTTTACAACCATTTGTGAAAGAATGCAAGAAAGTGCTTTTTTACTTTCTAATGTTACTATTGAAATAATTGATGAAGAAGATAATTTAAATGCTAAATATCATTATGAAAATGGAATTATTTCTTTTGTCGAATATATTAATGAAAATAAAAATCCTTTACATAAAGTAGTTAATTTTAAAAATACGAAAAATGATATTGAAGTTGAAATTGCGATGCAATATACTGATTCTTATAATGAACAAATTATTTCGTTTGTTAATAATGTTAAAACAGCTGATGGGGGAACTCATGAAGTTGGTTTTAAAACGGGTTTAACAAAAGCTTTTAATGATTATGCTAAAAATAATAATGTTTTAAAAGGTAGTTTAGATGGTTCAGATGTAAGAGAAGGACTAAGTGCGATTATCTCGGTTCGGATTCCGGAAAATTTATTACAATTTGAAGGTCAAACTAAAGGAAAACTTGGTACGCCTGAAGCTAGAAATGCGGTAGAAAGTATTACTTATGAAAATTTAAAATTCTTTTTAGAAGAAAATAAAGAAATAGCTTTAAGTATTTTAGATAAAGCTCAAAAAAGTAAGCTTGCAAGAGAAGCAGCAAGAAAAGCAAGAGAACAAGTAAGAAAAGGGACAGGTAAAAATAATAAAGAAAGGATTTTAAGTGAAAAGTTTGCAAAAGCAACTGGTAAAAACTATGCTTTAAATGAGTTGTTTTTAGTGGAAGGTGATAGTGCGGGTGGTTCTGCTAAGTCAAATCGTAATCGTGAGACTCAAGCAATTCTACCTTTACGTGGTAAAGTTTTAAATTGTGAAAAAGCTTCTGCTAAAGATATTGAAGCTAATGCTGAATTAAGACAAATTGAATATGCAATTGGAGCTGGTTTAGGACCAGATTTTGATTATCAAGAAAGTAATTTTGGTAAAGTTATAATTATGACCGATGCTGATGTTGATGGTTCTCATATTCAAATATTATTAATAACATTTTTCTACCGGTTTATGCGTCCTTTAATTGAACAAGGAATGCTTTATGTAGCAACACCACCATTATATTCAGTAGAAACTAGTAAAGGTAAAATTTATATTGCGGATGATGAAGAACTAGAAGAAAAAAGAAAAGAATCTAAAGTGCCTTTAAAAATCCAAAGATTTAAAGGTTTAGGAGAAATGGATGCTGATGAATTATATGAAACAACTATGAATCCAGAAAATAGAAGATTACTAAGAGTTACTTTAAATGATGCAGCGATTGCTGAAAAAAGAATTCATGTTTTAATGGGTGATGAAGTAGCGCCTAGAAAAGAATGGATAAATGAAAATGTTGACTTTACATTAGAAGATGATTTTAGGAAGTGATAAAATGATGCATGAGATGAAACTTGCAAATGAATCTTTTATGAAAATAGTTAATGGCACTAAAAAAATAGAATTACGGCTTTTTGATGAAAAAAGAAAAAAATTAAAAATTGGTGATTTTATTACTTTTATGAATGTAGAAACAGATGAAGTTATTACTACTAAAATTCTTGATTTAAAAGTTTATAATAATTTTAAAGAGTTATATAAAAATTATGATAAAAAAGATTTAGGTTATAAAGAAGATGAAGAAGCAAGTTATCAAGATATGGAGAATTTTTATAGTATTGAAGAACAAAATAAATATAAAGTTGTGGCAATAGAAATAGAAAAAATATAAATAGGATGTGATGATATGGCAAGGAAGAAAGAAGAAAAAACAATTGTTGAGAAAATATATGATTATAGTTTAGAAGAATTAATGGAAGTTGGTTTTGGCCGTTATTCAAAAGAAATAATTCAAGAAAGAGCTTTACCAGATGTAAGGGATGGACTAAAACCAGTACAAAGAAGAATACTATATGCAATGTTCATTTCTCATTTTACCCATGATAAACCATATCGAAAAAGTGCTAAAGCGGTGGGAGATATTATGGGTAATTTCCATCCGCATGGTGATTCTTCGATTTATGGAGCTTTAATTCATATGTCTCAAAAATGGAAGATGAGAGAAACTTTAATTGATATTCATGGTAATAATGGGTCAATTGATGGTGATGGTCCGGCAGCCATGCGTTATACAGAAGCAAGATTATCTAAAATTGCCGAAGAAATGTTAAAAACTATTCCTAAAAATACGGTGGAAATGACGTATAATTTTGATGATACGGAATTAGAACCAACGGTTTTACCTGCTGCATTTCCAAATCTTTTAGTTAATGGTTCAACTGGTATTTCAGCAGGGTATGCTACTAATATTCCGACTCATAATTTAGGAGAAGTAATCGATGCAACCATCAAAAGAATTGATAGTCCAAATTGTCGTTTAGAAACAATTATGGAAATTATGCCGGGACCTGATTTTCCAACAGGTGGAGTAATTGAGGGAAAAGCAGGACTTCTTGAAGCTTATACTAAAGGTAAAGGTAAAGTTATTTTAAAAGCTAAAACCGATATTGTTAGTAGTGGGTCTAAAAAACAAATTGTTATTGAATCGATTCCTTATGATGTTTTAAAAGAACAATTATTAAAAAAGATTATTGAAATTAAAATTGATAAAAAAATTGAAGGTATTAATGATGTTATTGACGAGTCTGATGCCAATAACATGGCAAGAATTGTTATTGACTTAAAAAAAGATGCTAATGCTGAGATTATTTTAAATTATTTACTTAAAAATACCGATTTACAAGTTAATTATAATTTTAATATGGTGGCAATTGTTAATCGAAGACCTAAATTAGTTGGCATTTTAGATATTTTAGATGCTTTTATTGCTCATCAAAAAGAAGTTGTCACAAGAAGAACAAAGTTTGACTTAGAACATGCCAAAAAAAGATATCATATTTTAGAAGGCTTAATGAAAGCCATTAGTATTTTAGATGAGGTAATTAAGACTATTCGGGCTAGTAAAAATAAAAGTGATGCGATTGATAATTTATGCAAAGAATATGATTTTACTTATGAACAATCAAAAGCAATTGTGGAATTACAATTATATCGTTTAACTAATACTGATATTGTTGATATTGAAGAAGAAATGGCTAAATTAAAGAAAGATATGTATATTTGGGAACAAATATTAAATAATGAAGAGGCTTTAAAACATGTCATGAAACAAGAATTAAAAATGATTAAAAAAGAATATGGTAATCCAAGAAGAACTTTAATTAAAGATGAAGTTACGGAAATAAAAATTGATATGAAGAGTATGATTCCGAAAGAAAATGTTGTTGTAGTAGTAACTAATGAAGGATACATAAAACGCGTAAGTAGTAAAAGTTATGCAGCCAATAATGAAGAACCGACAATGAAACCAGGAGACTATATTAAAAATTTATATGATGTTACAACGCAAGATAATATTTTAGTCTTTACTAATTTGGGTAATTATTTATTCTTACCAGTCCATAAAATTCCAGAAGCTAAATGGAAAGATTTAGGAAAACATGTTAATAACATTGTTCAATTAAGTTCTGATGAGAAAGTTGTATCATCATGTATTTATGATGATAAAGATGAATTAGTTATTGTTACTAAAAATGGGATGATTAAACGTAGTAAAATGGCTGATTACATGGCAACAAGAACATCTAAAGCTATGATTGCTATGAAATTAAAAGAAAAAGATGAAGTTGTAAATGCCTTAGTATGTAAACAAAATATTTTATTAACTAGTAAAAATGGTTATTATACGAATTTCTCTAAAGTTGAAGTTCCTTTAGTAGGGGTTAGAGGCTCTGGTGTTAAAGGAATGAATCTAAAAGAAGATGAAGTTATTTCTTTAAATAGTTTTGATGAATTTGATTATGCGGTTGTTATTACTAAACAAAACACCGCGAAAAGAATTAAGGCTTCTGAATTTAGTGAAACGGGAAGGGCTAAAAAAGGTAACGCTTTAATAAAACGAGTTAAGAGTAATCCTTATGAAATTAGAAATGTTATTTTAGATAAACTATTAATGATTAGTATTGATGGAATAACCAAAGAGTTAAAAGCAACAGATATTCCAATTATGGACCTTTCTTCAACAGGAAGCTTAATGTCTAAAAAAGCAATTGATTTTATTGATAAAAAATATGAATTAGAGAAAAAAGAAGTCAAAGAAGTAAAAAAAGAACAACAAGCTTTTAACTTAGACGATTTTAAATTATAAAAAATTACTTACTACATAAAATGTAGTAGGTGATTTTTTTATGAATAACAAAGAAGCATTTAAAGCATTTGCTAGACGTCATCCTGAATTAGTAACGCATATTAAAAGTGGTAACATGACATGGCAAAAATTTTATGAAATATATGATATTTATGGTGAAGATGAAAGTGCTTGGTCTAATTATATAACTAAAAAAAGTGAGACAGTTGTAACTGATAACATTACTAATAAGTTAAAAAGTATTGATATGAATTCAATTCAAGAGCATATTAAAACTGCCCAAAAAGCTTTAAGCTTAGTAAGTGAATTAACTACTAAGGGTGGAACTTCGGTAGCTAATGCGGTACCTAAAGTACCAAGACCCATAAATCAATTTTTTGAGGATTAGACTATGGAATTAAGTTTGCAAAAGAAAATTTTAGAAAATCCCAAACTATATCAACATTTAAAACAAAATTCTGGTTGGATAAAAATCTTAAATCGTAATCCTAATGCATTTAAAGATTTTGAAGAAGCAATGAAGGAAATGTATAAAGAACGGGCAACTGATAAAATGGATGAAGTATTAGATAATATTGATTTAATTAGTACTTTTTTAAATGCCATGAAATGATATTGACCGTTACGAAAAACGGTTCAGGCCACGTGCTTCAGCACGTAAAACCCTTGTAGGGTTAAGAGGCAATTTATTG
>CANQSC010000034.1 GCA_947626445.1 uncultured Bacilli bacterium | reverse complement strand
AATTTATTAATAAAAAAGGAGTGATTGAATGTCAGCACTAACAAAATATAATGACTTTATAAGTCAGTTGTTTGGTGGAGAATCCGAATATAAATTTACTGACAAAGGAAAAGCTATTAAACAGCACATGACAGAACGTTTAACAGAATCAGTAAATATGTTTGAATGGGAAAATCTTCCTATTCATATCAAACCCAATTTATTGGAAATAATGTTGCAGATGACAGGAAATGCTTGTTTCTATGAACATAACGGGGAATTATACATTTTTTCAGGGGGGTTAGGTGGTGAACCTGATGTAAACTATCTGCCTACTATATACACTATTGCTAATCCTGCACTTGACATTAGCAAGTCACTAAGAATTGATGAAGAATGTGTAGTTATGTGGAATAACCCCACTATGACATCTCTATATAATATGTATAACAGATATGCAACTATGATGTGTGAGAATGAAATTACCATGTTAATTACGGAATATAATAATAGAATAATGTCCTTAATTTCTGCAAGTGATGACAGAACAAGACAATCTGCTGAAGATTTCATTGCTAAGATGATAAAGGGAGAAATCGGTGTGATTGGAGAATCTGCACTTATAGACAGTCTTAAAACAAGCAGATATCATGACACACAAGGAAATCTTGTCACCCAGTTGATAGAAATGCAACAGTACATAAAGGCTAGTTGGTATAATGATATTGGTCTTAATGCAAATTATAATATGAAGCGTGAACAGCTGACAGACATAGAGGGCAACATGAACACAGACGCATTATTGCCGTTAGTAGATGGTATGTTGAAAATGAGGAAAGAGGGAATTAAAAAAGTAAATGAAATGTATGGAACTAATATCACTGTTAGAAAATCGTCTTCCTGGGAAGATAATGAAATAGAAATAAATCAGAATCAGGGAAAGGAGGGAGATGTAAATGATAACCCAGAGAATAACCCTGAATGATGTGTTTTCCGACTATCTTACAGGCAATGGATTTTTCCACTATCTCGAAGAAACAGATGTTCCATGGAAAAATGAAGCAGAAGAATTCCATACTTCATTAGATATGGTATACATTGGAAATCATTCCGGACAGAAACAGATATCACCATTAGTGGCGAACCTGCTTGAAAGTGGTATATTATCTGATATTAATAAACAGAAGTTAGCAAAAGCAGCATATACAATGTATGGTGCTAACTGGAAGAAAGAATATGAAACATTATCATTAAAATATGACCCTATATCTAACTATGACATGGAAGAAATTTATGATGAAGCAAAAACATCAAGCGGAACTAAGAACACCGAAAGAACAGACAACTTATCTGAAAACATATCAGATAGCAACACTAAAACAATTGATTTAACCGAAGCAACTAAAGACTTAAGAACGGTTAAACGTACTACAGATATTGACGAAACGTCAACAGAAAAAGGCTCTGACACAGACACACGGGATATCAACACTTCACACGGGGGTACTATAAGTGAGAACGTTGACGAAAACACAGTGCCAAATGTCACACAGACTACTAATAATGATGTGTACGGTTTTAACTCGGATACAGGAGTTCCTGACGATAAATCCGTTGTTACCCGTTCAGGAAATGAACAACACACAGTAAACAAAACAACACAAGATACTACTACCATTGATGAGGTTCATTCAGGTTCAATAGATAAAGATTACACCTCTACTAAAAAGGGAACTGATACTGAAAACACTGAAAACGGTGGAACTCTTGATGTTACTAATACAGGAACAGACAAAGACGATAGAACAATAGATAAAACTAACACAGGTACACAGACTATAAATGATGACATATCAGGAACTGAAAACAGCAACCATACCCTTACCCGTAAGGGTAACATAGGTGTTACTACATCACAACAGATGATACAGTCAGAGCGTGACTTGTGGCTGTGGAACTTTTTTGAAAATGTCGTATTCATTGACCTTGACAAACTTCTTACTCTTCCGTTATACTGTTAAGTGAACTAATAAGCGTCTTTCATAAATAAAATAAAAGGAGTGATTGTATGGAAGTAGAACAGATAGCTGAATTAGTAAATTCAATGCAGAAAGAAGTCTTAGGTGAACAGGCTGTAGCTGAAGTTGACCTACAGAATGTTATTGACGTTGGCAAAACAATGCTTGACGCTACTGACATTGATAACTTCACCAAGAAGCTCGTAGACCACGTGGGCAGAGTTATATTTGTAAACAGACCATATGAGGGTGTTGCCCCGTCAGTGCTTATGGACGGTTGGGAATACGGCTCAGTCTGTGAGAAGATTTCTGCTGACATACCCGAAGCAGAGGAGAACGAATCATGGAATCTTATAGACGAGCAGGAATATAGCCCGAACAAGTTTTATCAGCCGAAAGTTGAAGCTAAATTCTTCAATAAAAAGGTTACGTTTGAAGTTCCTCGTTCATTTACTGAAAATCAGGTTAAATCAGCTTTCAGTAACATTACACAGCTTAACGGATTTCTGTCAATGCTTCAGACCACTGTAGAAAATTCAATGTCAATCAAATTAGCCGGACTTATTATGCGGACAATTGATAATTTTATCGGCGAAACACTGAACAGCGGTTCGGACGTAAAGGCAGTAAATCTTCTGAAGCTTTACAATGAAAAGTTCGGAACAGAAACACCACTTAAGGCTAATGAAGCGATATATACACCTGCATTTATAAGATTTGCTTCGTTCATCATTAATACTTACATCGTAAGATTAAGGAACGCTTCAAAACTCTTTAATATCGGTGGAAAGGAAAGATTTACTCCTAAGAGTGACTTACATCTCGTAATGCTGAATGATTTCTATACGGCAGCAGGAGCATATTTACAGTCGGATACGTTCAATGAAGTATACACGGCTTTGCCAAATGCAGACACTGTGCCTTATTGGCAGGGAAGTGGAACAGGTTATACATTTGATGATATATCAGCTGTAAATGTAAAAATATCGTCAGGCGGAACATCGGTAAGCAAGAAAGGAATTCTCGCTTGTATGTTTGACAGGAACGCACTTGGAGTAGCCAACCTTGACAAGCGTGTCACCACATACTGGAATCCTAAGGCAGAGTTCTTCAACAATTGGTACAAAATGGACGCTGGATACTTCAATGACCTTAATGAAAATTTTGTTGTATTCTATGTTGAAGATAGTGAGTAAAATAATTTATCACAGGGGGGAAGGTTCGAACCTTCCCCCTATTTAAAAGGAAGTGATTTTATGATTAAACAAAAAGGATTATTAACGATAACAGATATTAGCCCAAATGGCAAAGAAACTGAAATAATCGTACCGGTAATGGACTACAGTAATTTTTCGATAGGTGACCCATTACCTATATTTTTAACATATCCCAATCCCCAATCTGATGATAGAGTGGGAATAGAAATGAATAATTATAATGTGATTACTAGGTTTACTGTTAAATCAAAGTCGAATAAGTATGGATTTGCTGTAGGACATTACAAAACTATCGGAGATACTCCGGGCGCATCATCTATAACACCAAGGACACCATCGGATTGGACGGTTGATAATTATTATTTACAATTTACATCAAAAGCAGGCGAACCGGCTATGACCGGTTCGGGTAGTAGTTGGGCAGTAAAATCTTTCGTAGAACCTTTTAATTATTATTATTCCGGAAATAGTGAGAATTATTGGGCGGCAGATAAAATTTTATTATTAATTTATGTATTTCTCCCTTGCATAGTCGATAATAAATTGGTATTTCCGCTCTTTTATTCTAGGTCTATACAATATTACCAAAGTGGATATGAAAAAAATGATAGAACTGATTTTTATTTTGGCAACAATCCTACATTACATATAGATGATAAAAAATCTTACGGATATTTAATACCTTTAGGCATACATAAGGCTTCTATAGGCAATAAGACATATGAATGTATATTATTTAACCCCTCAATTTTACCGGACGATACGCATACGGAAGATGATATTCTGAGTGACATAGAATCAGATGTTATTAGTCCATATAGAAGCCGAGGTTCATTGTTACAAGCCTTTGTAGTAAATGATTATACAACACTTACCGAATATGTAGATGAAGAAGAAACGGTAACAGTTATCGATGACCCTTACGATAATGACCCCGATAGTCAAGGTAATAATGACCCCGGAGGTCATAAAGGGGGTAACGGTAAATATCAGGATACTGATGAAGATGTTCCAATTCCCGGATTACCAACAATCTCTGCTACAGATACAGGATTATGTACATTATATAATCCAAGTAAAACAGAACTTAAAGAACTTTCCGATTATCTGTGGAGTGATGTATTTTCAGTAGAAAGTTTCAAGAAGATATTTGCTGACCCTATGGACATTATTCTCGGAATGTCAATAGTGCCTTTAAAAGTGAGTGATGGAGCGAGAGCGGAAATAAAAGTAGGTGGACTTTCGACAGGCGTAAGTATGAATAAGTGTAAAACACAGTATATAGAGGTAGATTGTGGTAGTCTTGACATATCTAACTATTGGGATAATTTTATGGATTATGACCCTTATACCCATTATACTTTATATCTCCCTTACGTTGGATATAAAGTTATTCATGCAGATGAACTTGTGGATAAAACAATAACAGTTAAATATCACTGTGATATTCTTTCAGGAGCGTGTATGGCGTATGTACAGTGTGGTAAAAAAGTGCTTTACTGCTTTGAGGGAAATATCTCTATACAGATACCCGTCACATCTGCTTCATATGACAACATGATACATGGTATCTTACAGATGGCTTCAGGCGTTGGACAAATTATAGCAGGCGGAGCAAGCATGGCTGCCGGTGGAGCAGGAGCAGGTCTTATGGTATCAGGAGCAGTAGGAACAGCCACCGGGGCTACATCTGCAATTAAACCGACTATAGGACGTAGCGGTAATGCGGAAAGTTCAACAGGATTGATGGGAATTCAGAAGCCATATCTCATTATAAGCAGACCACGGGCTGTAGTACCGTCAGGACTGAATAAGTATTCAGGATATCCGGCATATAAAGGTGGTAAATTAGGAGATTTCAACAACTTTACCGTGGTGCAGGACATCAGAATTAAAAACCTTAACGGAGCTACCATGGAAGAGATGAATGAAGCTGAAAGATTATGTAAAGAGGGGGTTATCGTATGAAAATAAACTTTTTTACTAATAACAGCCCAGTCAATAAGATAGATAAAGACCTGACGGACTTAGGTGAAATGGACGGAACTTTACGGGATAATTCTTCTATTATAAATCCCGTAATTGACATTGCAACACCTACGTTTGACATATTCCATTGTAACTATATCGGAATTCCTATATGGAACAGACGATATTTTGTAAACAATATTACATGTGTCAGACAAAATTTATACAGACTGGAATGTCATGTAGACGTTTTGGAGAGTTTTGGAACAGAGTTGAAAGAATGTGAATGTGTTATAAACAGACAGCAGGGAAGTTATAATCTTTATTTAGATGACAGCCTAATACGGGCGCAAGCTAACAATAAAATAACAACTATTAATTTTCCTGCAGGATTTGACACATACGAATTTGTTTTAGCAGTTGCAGGTAATTAGGGGGTGATGATATGACAATTGCAGACATCACAGCATTGATATCTAACATAGGATTTCCTATAGTGGCTTGTGTGGCAATGTATAACTTATGTAATAAGACCATAGCACAGTTATCTGAATTAATTCAGGTAAATACAGATATTCTCAAAGAAGTTAAAAACAAAATAGACAATCTCTAATACATAGTTGCATAAATATCTTCCTTTAATAATATGACCGTATAACAGCGGTCATATTATTTTTGAAAAACTTTTTAAAAAGTTGTTGACAACGTGTTATATATTTGATATTCTATATATAGATTAAAAGAAAGGAGATGATATTATGAGAAAAGACTATTTTTTTTCAGACCTTACTGACTATGTTAAACTCAGTCCGAATTTTAGTGTGATATCAGTGTCTAAAAAAGTAAGACGTATTACACCGCATTGTGTCGTAGGGCATATTACGACAAAGTCACTCGGTGAAATGTTCGCAAGCGAAAGCAAAAAGGCAAGCAGTAACTACGGAATAGACGATAAAGGAACTATAGGCGGATATGTATATGAATACAACAGAAGTTGGTGTTCATCATCTAAGGAAAATGATGAGATTTCTATAACTATAGAATGTGCTTCTGATTTGACAAGTCCGTATAAGATGAGTGATACTGTATTTGACACACTGTGTATTCTTTCGGCAGACATAGCGAAAAGGCATGGATTTAAAAAAATTAAATATCTTGGCAGTCTTAAGAAAACCATTAAATATGAGAAGAGACACCCTCATGTAATGACGGTGACGTTTCACAGATGGTTTGCGTCTAAAAGCTGTCCGGGTGATTGGTTTGTTAAGAACATTCACAGGTATGTCAAAAAAACTAATAATATAATTAAGAAAGGAGTAAAATAATGAACGCAAAAGAACTTTTAGAAACAGGTACTATAACAAAGGATAATCCCAATTCCAAATCAAAATACACTACTAAAGAATTGTATGAAAGGATTGAGGAGTTATATGTTTTAGCTAATGAGATTAAAGACAGAGTGAAACGTCTGTGAAAGGAGTTAAGGAGAAATGAATATAAATAAAATTGTCGACGCTTTAAGTGTAATAAAACAGGTGTGTGTAGAAAACGATAGCTGTCGTAAATGTCCGCTTTATCGTCATAACACACAACAATGTGGATTACAACAAAGGCCTGATTGTATGGTAATAACAGAGCCAACAGTAACCATAATAAAATAAAAGGAGAAATGAATATGAATAAAATAATGATAACTGGAAGATTGACAAAAGATATCGAAGTATATAATTCTGAAAAGACAACTGTAGGAAAATTTACGTTAGCAAATGATATCGGATATGGTGACAACAAAAAAACTAATTTTTTCAAATGTGTATGTTTTGGTAACATTGTAGAAGTTATGAATAAATATACATCGAAAGGAAGTAAAATCCTTATATGTGGTGAATTGCAGGAAGATAATTACACAGATAAGAACGGGAATAAACATAATGATGTAAATATTGTAGTTAATGAAGTTGAGTTCTTAGAAAAGAAAAAGGAGTGATATTATGGCTTATAATATTTGTCTTAATCCTGAAAGAACTCCGTACATAGTTATAGACCCATATTATAACTATCACTTCTCCAGTAAGATAAATCAGGAAAAATTCATTGAAGAAATGAAAAATAATTCAAAAAGAGCTTCTAACATTAATCGGCTTAGAATCCTTACAAAAGCTAATTATAAGCATCCTGATGATAGTGTAATGAATCTTCTTGCATATAACGAGATAGAAACGAGATTTACTTACATAGAAGAACGTAATACCGGAAAAATAATAACAGGCATATACTTTGCATTGCATCCTCAATTATCCTATAGGAGTTGATTTTATGAATAAAATTCCTGACACAAAACAAACCAATTATAAGGGGTCATTTAAACAATACCTTGATTGGGATAGTGATACCCTCAATAAAAAATCACGTGCGGAACTTGCCCAGGTTGTGGGTAAGTTCCGTGATGTTGCCCACAAGAGAATGAAAAGAATACAAGCATCAGGTTTAACTTCACACGCATATAATCAATTACTTGACAGGGGAATAGACCATTTCAGTACTAAAGGAAAAAATCTTAATCAGCTGAGAAGTCAGTACGTATTGTTGAATAATTTTTTAAACAGTAAATCTTCCCAGGTATCGGGAATCCGTAAAATACACCGGGATGTTGAAGAAAGTCTTGCTAGAAGGGGAATTACAATCCCGAAAGAATTTTATGATGATTTTTGGAAAAATTACGAAAAATATCAGGAACTTTATGGCGATATGTTTTCGAGAACCAAATATAAATATAGAATATTGGAGGACATATCTGTACGCATGAATTCCGGTAAAAAGGTCAATGCAGGATTTTTTGAACAGATAAAAAAAGAAGTGGACAAACTATATCAGGCTGACGCTATAGAAGAGAATGAACGACTAAAGGATATTATAAAAAGTGAAGTAGGAGATATACCGGATTGGTGGATTTAATTCATCATGACAGCTTCCAGGATTTTTTAACAAATATAGATAGCGAATATCCTTTAGTAAGTAAAAAGAAAATATATTATTATAATATCCCTTGCGGTTTTGATATTGAAACATCTTCTACATACATAAATGAAGAAAAAGCTGCTTTTATGTATTTATGGTGTATGGGAATTAATGGTCATACTGTATGCGGAAGAACGTGGACTGAATTTATAACATTACTGGATAACATTACCAACAACCTGGATATCTCACTGGAAAGAAGATTAGTAATATATGTGCATAATCTTGGATATGAGTTTCAGTTCATGCGGAAATACTTTGAATGGGAAGAAGTGTTTTCCCTGGATAAGAGAGAACCAATAATAGCTGTCATCGACAAAGGAATAGAATTCAGATGTTCGTATGCTCTCACAGGATATAGTCTTGAAAAAGTAGGTGAACATTTACGTAACCATAATGTACGTAAATTGACAGGAACTGTTGATTATTCCATAATAAGAACATCTGAATCAGTGCTTGAACCCATTGTTTATGAATATCAGATATGTGATGTGCAGGTGGTTATGTGCCACATTGCAGAACAATTGGAACAGGGGTATACTATAGCTAATATCCCAAAAACAAAAACAGGATATGTAAGACAATATGTTAAAAGGTTCGTCCTGAATAACAGAAAAGAACGATATAGAACAAGAACTTACAGACAGCTTATTAAATCCATGACATTGACATCAGAAGAATATGTACTGTTAAAAAAACTCTTTGCAGGTGGTTTTACTCATGCTTCCTGGACTAAATCCGGATTAGTTCTTAATAATGTTGACAGTGATGATTTTACAAGTTCATATCCATATGTGATGGTGTCAGAAAAATTTCCTATGAGTAAAGGCGAGAAGATAATATCGTTTACAAAAGACGAATTTTACGGGTATTTAAAATCACACTGTTGTATGTTTGTATTGGAGCTGTTATATGTAGAACCATCTTTCTATTGGGAACATTGGATTTCAAAAAGCAAATGTCTTGAGATAATTAATGGGAGATACGATAACGGACGTGTTATATCAGCAGACTACATAAAAATAGTATGTAATGAGGTTGACTTCGGTGTTATACAGAAATTTTACAAATATGAACATTACCGTATATCTGATTTATGGATATACCGCAAAGAATATCTGCCAAAAGAATTTATTCAGTCAATGTTATCATTATACAGAGATAAGACAACATTAAAAGGTATAGAGGGTTATGAAGCTGAATATCTGAAGGGTAAAGAGAATCTTAATTCATGTTATGGTATGTGTGTCACGGATATAGTGAGGGATATAATAACATATGATGGAGAATGGAAGTCTGAAAAAGCGGATATAAACAAAGCAATAGACGATTATAACAGTAATAAAGGAAGATTTCTGTTCTATCCATGGGGTGTATGGATAACATCATATTCAAGACGTAACTTAGCTTCAGTAATCCTGGAATTAAAAGAAGATTATTGTTATTCCGACACTGACAGTGCTAAATATCTTAACCGGGATAAACATATCAGGTATTTTACCGGTTATAATAAAATGGTTAGGGCTAAATTGAAAATAGTATCGGAAACATATGGTATTCCTATGACAGACTTTGAGCCTGAAACAAAAGACGGTGTGAAAAAATTAATAGGTGTATGGGAACATGAAACTAAGAATGAACCATATACACGATTTAAAACACTGGGTGCTAAAAGGTATATGGTTGAGCAAAACGGTAATATAAACATTACAGTGTCGGGTCTCAATAAAAAGAAAACAGTGCCATACATCATGGAACAGGATACTGACCCTTTTAAGTTCTTTTCAGACGGAATGAAGATACCAAAAGGATACACAGGAAAACAGATACATACCTATATTGATGAGCCTATAGACGGGTATGTTAAGGATTATAACGATAAAATCTGTCATGTACATGAAGAATCATGTGTTCACTTGGAAAACTCAGAATATGAACTAGGGGTGAGTGAAGATTATAAAACTCTTTTAGAAATAGCTACAGAAACTTTAATAAACGTTAGATGAAAGGAATGTATTATGGAAACACTGGATTTTTTAGATTTTCTGTTGGAAGTGTATTTGATATTTAAAGGAGATGAGGAACATGAACCATAATGAAATTACACTTACTGAAGATGAAGCAGTTTTATATGATTATTCTAAAGTAATAGTATATTGCAATAAACATAAAACATCATGTAAAATTGTATATTCCAAGATAGTGATTTCTATTGTATTATACAATCATTGCCCTTTATAGCAGAAAGGAGATTGATGAAACGTGAAATACTACACTCTGAAGAAGATTAATGCCACTAACGCACAATACCGTATGATTATCGGTGAACGGTCAAATGGTAAGACATATGCTGCACTTACTTCCATGATAGATAATTATGTAAAAAATGGTAAACAGGGAGCTTATGTCAGACGTTGGAGAGAAGATTTTGTAGGCAAACGAGGTCTGACTTTGTTTAAAAGCATAGTCAGCAACGGCTATATTGAAAAGATTACAGACGGTGAATATAACACGGTTAAATATTATGCTTCTGCATGGTATCTCGCTTATACAGATGGAACAGAATTCACCAATGTAGATATTAATCCGTTCTGTTATGGATTTTCCATAACCTCTATGGAACACGATAAATCTACATCTTATCCTGACATAACAATGGTTGTGTTTGATGAATTTATAAGCAGGAACGGTTATGTTCCTGACGAATTCATATTATTCATGAATACATTAAGCACTATTATCAGGGAACGTTCTGACGTTGTAATTTATCTGCTTGGTAACACAGTCAATAAATACTGTCCTTATTTTAAAGAAATGGGATTGAACCATATTAAAGAGATGAAGCAGGGTACTATTGATGTTTACGAATATGGTAAAGACAGCAGGTTAAAAGTTGCAGTAGAATATTGTAAAAATATAGGTGCAAGTAAAGAGAGTAACGTGTATTTTTCATTTGATAACCCACGGTTAAATATGATAACAGGTGGGGTGTGGGAAGTTGATGTATATCCTCATTTACCGTTCAAATATAATAAGACAGATATTATTTTTACGTATTACATTACGTTTAACAACAATAATCTGACTTGTCATATAATACAGAAAGATGAACATATGTTTACTTTCATAATGCCCAAGACTACTGATTTGCGTTATTTCCCTGAAGATGTTGTGTTTAATCCTGTTCCGTCAGCTTTACCCAATGTGTTTACTCATATTAATAGACCTGTACACCCTATTATTAAAAAGCTGTATTGGTTTTTCTCTGCAAATAAAGTGTTTTATTCATCTAATGAAGTTGGTGAAATTGTAAGAAATTATCTAATGTGGTGTAATGGTGAATCTTAA
>CANQSC010000033.1 GCA_947626445.1 uncultured Bacilli bacterium | reverse complement strand
TTAAAAATAAAACCATTATATTTCTGAGATTTATAATGGTTTGTTCACATAAATAAAAAGTTCATATAATCTAGATTCACAAGCAAATTCTTTAATATTACAGTTATATCACTTATCAATTTTTTATCATGATATTCTGTACTATTAATCACATATTGATATCTAATCTTGCCTTTAAGATTTTCTTTTAAGTTTAAAAACTCTTTAATAAAATCAAGGGCATATTCCTTATTGCTAAAAACGTGATTAAAAACAATGTCATCAGTTAAAGGTTTAAAAAATTTTGTCATGTACAATCCCCCAATAAATTTTAGAAAGAGATGAAATAAATATCTATGAATTAAAATCGTTTTTCTAAAAAGGAGTTAATCAAAGGAGTTCATCTCTTTCTTAAGTTTGATATTATAAACCAATCATCACGCGTTTTTTGTCGAATTAAAAGAAATACTACTATCATATTAGACCACTATAAGATTTAAAAAAGAAAGTATTTAAAAATCAATACTTTCTTGGATATTACTTTTCAATCTTATTAATACCATTATATATTAAATCGGATTAAAACAGTAAAATGTGCACGAGTAATACCCGTGTGCACATTATTATTATATTTAATTATTAGATTTTTATTGTTCCTTTTTTTGGTAACGTTCTAATTCTTCACAATTAATTGCTAAACTAACCGCTACAATATTAGCAAGTAAATAAAGCCATATCATTAAAACCACAAAATGAGCAAGTCCACCATATAAAATATCATAATGGGCAAAATGATTAACAAAGAAACTATATAACCAAGTTGCAAGTCCAAAACCAACTGTTGTAAATAAAGCTCCTTTAGTTGTATATGATGATGGTATATATTGATCAGGTGCCATTGAATATATTATTTTTATTAAGAAAAAGGTAAAGAACCAAGATATCGGCCCTTGAGCCACCCCAATAAAAGTAATTATAATATTAGTAACATTACTATTCATATTAACATATTTAACTAATTCAATAAATTTATTACCAAAAGCTGGAATTAATAATAAAAATATTAACAAAATAACTAATATAAAAATCATAAAAATGCTTTTAACTTTTCTTTTAATAAAACTTGTATTTTTAACATGATATAATTCATTACTAGTTATAATAATTGAACTAGCCCCAGTAGATGCTGTATAAAAAGAAATTAATAAAGTTATAAAGAAAGCTGGAGTCATACTTATTTCTTGCACTATAGGAACAATTAAATTAGCTATTTCTCCACCAAAAGCTTTACTTACAAAATTACTTATAAAGTCATAAGAAACATGAAACAACGATGCTCCATAAGCAATTAAAGAAATAGTAGGCACTATAGCAAGCAAAAAAAAGAAAGCAAGTTGTCCTGGTAATACAAGCATATCTGGTTTACTCATAATTCTCCATAATCTTTTAACAACATTTTTTACTTTCTTTATTATCTTCATTATTTTTCTTCTTTCTGTTCATTTTTTTGACTCTTAATGTCTTCAACACATTCATTAATCGCATCACTAATATCTTTTAAATCATCTAAAATCATACTATATCCAATATATATACCATATTCATAAGGTAAATTTTTAAATTCTTTATTTAATTTATGAATATAACTAGTAATTTGTTTTTGATTATAACCTACAGTATATATCATAAATTCTGTTCCATCAGTTCTAATAATATCTGTATTATCTAATTGATTTCTAATTAAAACATTAGCAACACCTTGAATTTGTTTATCTCCCTCTTCATATCCTAAAGTATCATTAATCTCTTGTAATCTATTTAAATCTAACATAATAACACATTGAGGATAAATAGTATTCTTATTCCAAGAATCAATATTTTCATTTAAATAATTGCGATTCTTTAAAGAAGTTAATTGATCTATATATTTTAATTTATCATCTTTCTTGATCTTCTTAGCAATTCTTACTTTTTTACTATTATGTAATATTAATACTAATATTAAACCTATAACTAATATTAAATAGAAAGAATATTCGGCTAATGTACTAATAACATTCCCTTCTTTTTCAGTTTTTTTATTATGATAAAAACCAGTCTCTTTAATAGTATTATTATCTAAATAATTAATATATTTAGTTAATAAACGATTAAAATTATCACTATTTAAAGACCCTAAAGAATAATTAAGTTCCATCTTATTTTCATATATTTTCTTAAATTTTCTTAAATCCCCTTTACTATGATAATTACCTAAATTCTCATCAATAATTATAATACTATCTTTCTTTTTAGTAATTTTCTTCCAATCTTTTTCTCTATTATAAGTCTTAATATTTAAATTATTTTTCTTACTTAATTCACTATATAATAAAGTATTTTCTTCGACATAAACATCTTTACCTTTTAAACTATCTAAAGAACTTATTACTAAATCACTATTTTCATAAACAAATACTTGATAACCTAAATTAATATTTAATGGTATATTATTTACATTATTACTATTATTATAATAATTCATATATAAACTAATATCATTACTATTAATCTTTTTATTTAATTTTTTATAATTTTTATATTTAGAATATTTAATATCGATCTTAGCAAATTCACTAAATTTTTTGAGATAATCAGTTACTATCCCACCAACTTTACCACTTAATAATACTTCATATGGACTATTATTTACTAAACCATAACTTACATCTCTACTTTGCATATCTACTAAATCTTTTTCTTCAATTTTTAAATCTTCTAAAAATTCATTTCGTTCTTCAATAGCCATATAATTATTCATTTTTTCTTTATGCCATTTATTAAAATATTTTTTCATAACACTTTTAAGTCTAGAATCTTCAACATCATTCATATAGTAATAATAATTTATATCACTAAAATGATAATTTATATTATAATTTTTTTCTAAGATAAGATCTAAATATTCAATTCTAGGCACGACTAAAGAAGAAACTTCACCATTATCTAAAGCTTTAATTAATTCATCTTTACTATTATAAGTTTTAGTTGTAATATTAAAATTTTTAAAATATTTACTTAAATAGGTTTCATTACTATTTAATATCCCAACGGTTCGATTATTTAATTCATTATATGAAGGAATTATTTCTCTTTCTTTAGCAAGATAAACATAATGGTCTTTATAAAATTCTAAAGCCCCATCTGGTAAATTATTAGAAACTCCAAATAAAGCTCCTGATACTACTTCATCACTTTTAAAAGTAATATTATTTAATTTTATATTATATTTTTCTTGGAAGTCTTCTATAAAGGTATAGAATAATCCTTTACCATTCATTCCAAAAATATTTTCATCATTTATAACATGAATATTAGTAACTTTATTAGTAGCTTGTGTTAACCATTCTTTTTCATATTGATTTAAACTATTATTATCTCTAAAGATAAAGTAACTACCAATTCCCAAACCACATATTAATATAATACTTATAATTAAAATCTTCTTTTTCATAAAATTTTTACTCCTTATCTTTTACAGGGGTATTATTATTCCAAATTAAAACGGTTCGATTAATATTTTTAGCTCCCATTATTGTAAAACCCGCTACTGCTTCATTAGATTCTTGAACAAGAGTATATTCTAAATCATATTTACTTTGATAATCTGCACTGATAGATTCAACAGACTTAACGGCAACAGCTTTAGCTGTATCTAAACTAGCTTTTTCATTAAATAAAATTCTAATATAAATAATTTTACCCTTAACATTAATTGAAACATCACTAACAATATCATTTTCTTTAATAGTATTTATTAAAGTTTGTTGATCTTCTTCTTTAAAAGGCATATCTTTAATATCATCTAAACGGTCTCCATAACTAGATGTATTGCCTCCGAAAAAGTATTTTACCATAACAACACCCATTATACAAAAACAAGTTAAAACAATTATTACTAAAACGATTAAAACCCGATTACGATTCCATATATCTTTAATCCTTTTCATTTCACACCTCTTTTAGTATTTACTATTATATCGTATTTAAAACTTTTTTTAAAGTGGTATTGCTAAATTTAGAAATAAAATTGGAGTCTAGTATAGAATAAAGTATAGAATAAATTAAAACAAAAATAAAAAGATTTAGCGGTTACTTCTAAATCTTTCTTTTGGATCTAATATAGCTTTACGAAGACGAATATCACTAGGAGTTACTTCAACATATTCATCATCTTCAATAAACTCTAAAGCTTCTTCTAAAGTAAATTTACGAGGTTTAGTTAAGTTAATAGCTTCATCACTACCACTAGCTCTCGTATTAGTAAGATTTTTATTTTTACATGGATTAACATCTAAATCATTATCACGATTATGAATACCAATAATCATACCAACATAAACATCAGTAGCAGGTTCAATTATTAAAGTTCCTCGCTCTTGTAAGTTGAATAATGAATAACCTAGAGCTTTACCAGTTTCCATCGAAACTAAAACGCCATTCTTTCTTCTTTCAATAAAACCAACATAAGGTTTATAAGAATCAAAACTACGAACCATAATTCCTTCACCCTTAGTATTAGTTATAAAAGAGGAGCGATAACCAATTAAACCCCTTGTAGGCGCTAAAAACTCTAAATGTGAATAACCTTCATCAGTAGTACTTACCACTTCTAAACTAGCCTTACGTTCTTGTAAATCATTAATAACAGTACCTTGATATTCACTAGGACAATTAATAATAACTCTTTCAAAAGGTTCACACTTTACCCCATCAATTTCTTCATATAAAACCTCAGGCTTTGAAACAGAAAGTTCATAACCTTCTCTACGCATATTCTCAAGTAAAATAGATAAATGTAATTCTCCACGACCACTTACCTTATAACCATCAGCATCAGGTAAAGGCTCTACAAGTAAACCAACATTAGTTTCAAGTTCTCTTTCTAATCTTTCTTTTAAATGTCTAGTAGTTAAAAACTTACCACTCTTACCCGCAAAAGGACTATTATTAACTAAAAAATTCATCGATAAAGTTGGACGCTCAATCATAATAGGAGGCATTGCTTCAACATGATCCTTTTCACAAACAGTGTCGCCAATAGATATGGTAGGACATCCAGCAAAAGTAACAATATCTCCAAAATAAGCAATAGGTTTTTCAACCCGCTTAATACCTTCAGTAACAAATAATTTACTAATCTTAAAACTAGATATTTTACCATCATTATCTATAACACTAACAGTTTCCCCATTTTTAATAGAGCCCTTACTAACACGGCCAATACCTAATCTACCTAAAAAATTATCATAATCAAGATTGCTTACCTGTAATTGCAACCATTCGGTTTCATCACCTTTATACGGTTCTACTTGATTTAGAATAGTCTCTAACAATGAGGTAATATTATCTTCTAAATTTTCTGGATCTAAAGAGCATTTACCTTCTTTGGCAATTCCATAAATAATCGGAAAATCAAGTTGTTCATCACTAGCATTTAGTTCCATAAATAAATTAAAAGTCATATCAACTACTTCAGTAGGTCTAGCATCTTTTTTATCAATTTTATTAATAAATAAAATTGGTTTTAAATTTTGTTCTAAAGCTTTCTTTAAAACAAATCTTGTTTGAGGCATTGGACCTTCAGCAGAGTCAACAATTAAAACAACTGTATCAACAGTTCTAATAACTCTTTCTACTTCACTTGAAAAATCAGCATGACCTGGAGTATCAACAATATTTATTTTATAATCTTTATATTTAATGGAACAGTTTTTAGAATAAATAGTAATACCTCTTTCTTTTTCAATTGCATCACTATCCATTACACAATCAACTACTTCTTCATGAGCCGAGAAAGCCCCATTTTGATTAAGTAAAGCATCAACTAATGTAGATTTACCAGCATCAACATGCGCGACAACGGCAATATTAATAATTTTTTCCATAATAAAACATCCCCTTAAGAATACTCTCAAGATATTACAACAATTTTAGCATTTTTGCAACAAAAACTGGAAAATTTGCAGGATAAACGCATGAGATTTTTTTTATAAATAAAGGCTTAGTATATAAAAAGCATTATCAAATCAAAATAAATTAATTATACGATTATCAAATTTTGTTAACATTAATAAATATGGTTAATGATTAAATCGTTATTTTATTGATATAAACTCATTATTTTTTTTATGCGTTTATCCTGGAAAATTTGACCAAAAAAACAAAATTCCGTTATTAATTTAAAGTTGCAATAAATGGTGACCCAATTTCTCCTGTTCCTCCAGTAATTTTGACATTTGATTTTAGATAAACTGTAGGCTTAACGCCATTAGGTCGATAAAGATTATCTGAAGTAACATATCCACCAGTAGAATTATAATTGAATGAACGATGAGCTACAGTTAAATTTGTAACTGGAGTCATAGTCCATAAATAACCACTGTTAGTTTTAAACCACACATGGCCACCACAATCTTCATTTCTAAATAAATACATGCTTTTTTCTAAGCAAATTTTTCTTATGCTATCTCCTACAGCATAGCCAAAATCACTTGGATAGATTAAACCTACATATCCATCCCATGTTGTGGTTCTTGACACTTTATCATTGCAAAAATTTCCATTTGTATTTTCACATAATTCTTTTCCATTATGATTACTTCGCTCTGCTATATACATATATTTTGCAGTTATTTTATTAGCATCATAATTTTCGCTAATTGTACCAATATTCCATCTTACTTTTGCTATCTTGTTCTTGGCTTCTTCACTTATTCCACTACTTGTAAAATCACACTTTTTACTTACTTCATTAGAATCGCTGTAGCAATTACCACTACTTTTATTCCAATATAAACTTCCGCCAATTTTTGGGTTATCTGTGTATAAAACTTTTGGATTTAATAGTTTCATTATATCTGACTCACTCCATTCATTTATTCCAAAGCCTCCATTAATATCTGTGATACTACTATCCCAACTATAGCCTCCTATAATATCTGCTCTCATTATTTTAATTAAGCTTTCTTGCTTTTCTTCATCATCTAAACTTGTTATATTATTCATAATTCCTATTATTCGCCATAATATTGGATTACCATCACCATCTCTATCTCCTATATCTATATAATTATTTGGTGATGCTCCAATATATCTTAAATTATTATCTAATACACCATTTGCACTAGCATGGTCATATGCCATATTAATATAATCGCTATCCCCTAATTTACTAATATAACATAAGGCTGAATCATTTCCATATTTATTACATATATTTATTGATGTTTTTTCTTTAAAATATAAACTACATTTAGTTTTACTTTTACTTAAATCTATTATTAATGGAGCCCATTCTTCATTATCCCATTCAATATATGATTCATTATCACACTCACCATAATCAAATACTAAATTTTCTTTATTATCTTTTTGAGGCATTTCTTCTAATAATTCATTTCCTTTATAAAATGCAAAATAAATATCGCTATTACCAAAATAATCTACTTTTCCTTTCATCATTGGAAAACTTACTTCTTCACTAAAACTTGCAAAAGTTTTATATAGTATTAATGATACACTTATTAATACTATTACTCCTATACTTACTAATATTACTTTTCTTTTCTTCTTACTCTTATCTTCATATTTTTCTAGTTTCATATTTATACATAGCCTCCTACTATATATAAATATTAACATAATACCCCCCCCCCTATGTCAAGCCATTAAAATAATTTTAGACCACTTTTTTAATTTTAAAAAAAAGAATATGCTAATTATTCAAATTAAATATTCTTTAAAATAAATTTTATTTATCTTTATTTTCATTATTATCAGTTAAAGAAATAGACTCTAAATCATTACCTATTTTCTTATTTTCAACTACAACTTCTTTTTTAACTTTTTTATTATTAAAAGGTTTTAATTTTCTAAACCATTTAGGGAAGACATTAATAAAAATCATAATCGCAACAATAATATATACCATTTCTATAGCAAATCCCCAAATATCATACGCTAAAGGAAAATCAATATTTTGTAGTAATGATTCGCCAATATTTCTAATAGCTATAAAAGGAATTTTAACTAAACTTATAAAGATTAATAAAACTAACATATCAAAGATAATTTTTAAATTAGCTTTAAAATCATTCTTACTCATTATATCTAATAAATGATTAAAAGCACTTATTAATTCTTTACCTTTTCTTTTAAAAAAATTACTTTTATTTAAAACAATTTCTGAGTTAATATTATAGCTTTTTAATATAATTTTAGCTTGTTCTTCAGCACTTACTAAATTTAATTCTTCAAACTTTTTACCATCACTCATATTCTGTTCAAGAACTTTTTTTATATTATTAATTTCTTTTTCAACTGCACTTTTATCTAATATTTCTAAATAACTTTTAATTTCTTCTAAATATTTATCCATTGCTTTCATTCCTTTCAATATCTATTTTTTTATAACATTTAATTTCTTCTGTCTTAATTTTATTTACTGTAATAATATCAGTTGTTTTCTTTTCAACTATTTCTACTTTTGCTACTTTTATTATATCATTTTTTTTACTAATAATATTATTTTTTTCAACATCTATTATAAATAATGGATTACCTTCTTTTAAAACAATTTTATCTTCATTAGTTATATCAATAGTTAATTTAGAAGGTACATAATTAATTAAAGTATTTTTCTTTAAGTTAACTATATAAATACAAGGATTATTACTATCTAATTTAGGCATACATGCTTTTTTACTAGAAGCAATTAATAAATTAGTAGTTAATACTTTATTACCTTCAAAAAACATTAACATATCACATGGCATATTTAATTTATTAAAATTATTATAACTATTAATTAATTCTTTAATAGATATTTCAAAATTTTTATAAGAACTTATATCTATATCTTTAAATAATTTTATTTTTGCTAAAACATTATTAGGACTAGTAATTGTTTTATAATATTCTTTAATTATAAAAGGATTATAACTATCAATAATATTACTAAAAAAAGTTATTAAGTATAAATTATTTTTATCTTGTTCTTCTAATTTATCAAATGAATCTCTAAGTATTTTTATTCCTTGTTTTTCTTTAATATCAATACTATTTTTAATATTTAAATTATCAAATTCAATTAAATAATCAGCAATAGTATTATAATCTATATCACTAACTAAATTATATTTTTCATTTATATTTTGCATTTCTTTTTTCATAAATGTAGCCAAGGAAATAACTTTATTTTTAGCATGTTTTATTTCTAATTCTTTTATCTTTTCTTCTAGTTCTATTTTTCTTTTCTTTTTTAATTTAACTAAATTATATTCATCATATAATTTAATTTCTTCTTTTAATTGTTCTATTTCAATTGGAATTTTTAACATAAAATATTTATTATTAATTAAACTATCTTCTAATTCTAAAGATTTTAAATAATTAATTAATTCATCTATAATCTTTTTTAATTCTTCTTTAGTTTGACAATTTTTTAATTTATTATTTAATTCTTTAACAATATTATCTTGTTTTATTTTAATACTTTCTAATTGTTTAGGATTATACACACTTATTAATTCTTCAGGTGATTTTCTTTTTCTAGCTAATTCTTGTTTTATTCTTGTATATTTTTCCGTTAACTTTTTAACATTTTCATAAGTTAATAATGATAAATCCATTTTTTCTTTAATAATTTTAATTAGCATTTTTGCACTTCGATAATATGGTTCATCATCAAAGCGGTTAACAACGGTATTTTCATCTAATAATTCGATATTATCTATAAATTCTGGTCTGGCATAAGGATCATTATAACTATCTAATTGAATTAAGTTACAATGAGAATTTTGATAAGCATAATAATTTTTTAAAAACCATTCACATTCTTTTAAATCATTTGGCAAAAAAACGCGATTTAAAGATCCATATATTTCATCTTTAAATGTATAATATATTCCTAATTGTTCTTTATCTTCATATAAAAAAGGTTCTTTTATAGAACTATCAAAACTATATTTTTTAAATAATTTTAAGATATCTTTTTTATTCATTTTTTCAACCCTTATTCTAGAAATAATTATAACAAATTTTTTTAATATTGTGAATTTAATTATTAAGTGTTATATTTATATTAGAAAGAAGGTAGTCATGAAAATAACAGTAGTAAAGAAAAAAGAAGACAAAAATTTAAACTTAATTTCTAGTATTATTATGTTAATATTAGGTATTATTTTAACTCTTAATGCTAATCAATTTGTTACAACATTATTTATTATTTTAGGCGTAATTGTAACAGCTTTTGGGATTATTAGATTGGGTGCGTATTTTAAAGAAAAAAAACAATTTAACTTAGATAATAATGAAACATTAGTAAGTGGCATACTAGGCATTGCCATTGGTTTATTAACAATATTACTTGCTAGCATTTTAAGTAATGCCATTCAAATAATATCAGGTATTTGGCTATTGCTTGTTGGATTAAATAAATTAACAATTTACTTACAATTTAAAACTAACATAGTTGATTTAGTATTAGCAATAGTTTTAATACTATTAGGTATTTATACAATATTATTTGCCAATGCCATATTAATATTTATTGGAATAGCTTTAATAATAACATCTATTTATGACATAATAAAAGAATTAAAAAAAAGTAAATAAAAATGATACCAACAATGGTATCAATTTTTATTGTAAGTTCTCTATTTCTTTTAAACTTAAACCAGTAAAAGTCATAATTTTATCAATTGGTTCTTCAGCAATTAGCATATTCTTCTTGTCAATATTAATTATTTCTTCCAAAGAAAAAAACTATTATCAAGTTTTTGATATTACATTTTCTTGCATAAAATGTTTAGTTGTTTAGTAGACAATTTGACATTTTCTTTTGAACATGTTATATTGTCATTAATAAATGACCGAATTAAAGCGATGCTAGTTTTATCTAGTTTATCGTTGCCGGTCATTTTTTTATATTCTTCAACTGTTTTAATATCAGTAATATCATATAATGTTTTTGGGCTCCATTTATTCCAATATTTAATTGTTATATTATTATCATTGAAAGACAATTACATTAAGGTTTATAAATATTTTGTCGAATTAAAGTTTATTATAATAATTTTAAACAATATTTTTTCTAAACTTCTTATTTATAATAATTATTAAAAAGCTAGCACAAGTCGGAAACTGTTAAAGTGGTCCGGATTGCCATACGCGGTACGGAAACTGAACATGCCATCACCAGTACCACCGGTATAATGACCACCGCGTACGAACCAAGGATCGCCTGAGTTAACAATATATGCTTCATCATCATACCAGCTACCAACATTTCTTGATTGAGTTAAATAATTCACTCTTTGGAATGGTCCCATTTCTTTTGTTGCATCTCCTAAGATCCCTCTATTATATTTTGTATTATTTGTACTATACTCATATTTATCATAATATCTTTCATCTGTTGGTAAGTCTATTCCTTCAGTTATTGTGGTTGGCTCACCACTTAAAGGAATAGTTAATAATCCCTTAAAACCAGAATTCACACCATTATTACGACCTGATGCTAATTTGCCTGTTTTTCCATCTCCTGTTGAATTATCATCCATTCCACTCATCATATATTCCCAGGCTCCTCCACTCATATCATAGATTCCACTATAATTTCCTGTTGTACTTGCTACTACACTTGCTTTATTAAAGTAATTCGTATTATATTCTCCATCTTCTCCAGGTTTAGATACACCTCCATATTCATTACATGCTTCTGGAGTAGCATTACATAATTCATTTGTTCCAGTATATCCTGTGGTTGGTTCACGAACTGCAGCATATCCTGTTAAATAGTTGGAATTATTATTGATTCTTACACTTATATGGCTTCCATATTTACTATGTTGTAAGTAGGCTACTGCTCCCCATTCCATATTCTTCATCATATGACTATTTAATTCTTGTTCATAATGTAAACCAACTGTGTAAGCTTTGGCTACTTGAATACTCCGCCATGAATATACATTTGGTTTGATTATCACTTTGTTTGCTGCTTCGATTGATGTTGCTTCATCTTTTGGATTTACCTCTGCAGCTCCTGTACTTCCTGCTCCATCATAGCCTGTTTCAAATTTGCCAACCCATATACCATTAGTATTAAATGATGTAAAGGCTGGATGGGTTAACCATTGTCCCACATTTGTTCCCGTTTGAGGTTCAACATCTTTTGTTTCAA
>CANQSC010000032.1 GCA_947626445.1 uncultured Bacilli bacterium | reverse complement strand
TCTTCACTTTCTACTTCAATATTATCAGAACAAACATTTTTAAATTCTTTATCTTGATATTTATTAATTGTCTTTAAAGCAAATTCATCTAAATAATTATCACATAATAGAATATCTTTTTCTTTAGCCATTAAAGTTTCAACTTGAGGTAAAGACTTTATTTGACTAATAGAAGATCCACAAGCATAGTAAATATCTTTTTCATCTTTATTGTTTGTAATATATTCATCTAATGTAACCATTTTATCTTCTTTAGATGAATAAAACATTAATAAATCCGTTAATTTATCTTTATCCATTCCATAATTATTAGAAATACCAGCTTTAATTTGTAAACCAAAAGATTCCCAAAATTTCAAATAATCTTCTCGATTATTTTTTTGCATATTTAGTAATTCACCTTTAAGATGTTTTTCAATATTACTAGCAATAGTTTTCAAAACACGATTTTGTTGAAGCATTTCCCGAGATATATTTAAAGATAAGTCTGATGAATCAACTACACCTTTAGCAAAACTAAAATAATCAGGTAATAAATCAGCACATTTTTCCATAATTAATACACCATTAGAATATAATTGTAAACCTTTTTCATATTCTTTAGAATAATAATCATAACTAGCATGAGATGGAATATAAATTAAAGAATTAAATTCAACTACTCCTTCCGCTTTAATATGTAAATGACTTAAAGGTTTTTCATAGTCAAAAAACTTATCAGAATAAAAAGTATTATATTCTTCTTCACTAATTTCATTTTTATTACGACGCCACAAAGGAACTAAAGAATTAATCGTTTCTAATTTAGAATCTTCTTCCATCTTAATAGGATAAGTTATATAATCAGAATATTTTTTAATTAAACTTTTAATTTCATAGTCTTCTAAATAACAATTATATTCTTCTTCATCTTTAATAGTTAGAATAATATCTGTTCCATAATTTTCTTTGGAACTCTTTTTAATTTCATAGCCATCTATACCAGAAGATGACCAAGCATAAGCTTCATCACTACCATAAGCCTTAGAAATTACTTCAACTTTAGAAGCAACCATAAAAGCAGAATAAAAACCAACACCAAATTGACCAATTATATCAATATTTTCTTTTTTCTTATTCTCATTTTTAAAATCAAATGAACCACTTTTAGCAATTGTCCCTAAATTTTTTTCAAGTTCTTCTTTAGTCATACCAATACCATTATCAGAAATAGTTAAGGTACGATTATCTTTATCAATTGAAACTACAATAGCAAAATCTTTTTTATTAACTTTCATTTTTTTATTCGTTAATGATTCATAATGTAACTTATCAATAGCATCAGAAGCATTAGAAATAATCTCTCTTAAAAAGATTTCCTTATTAGTATAAATTGAATTAATCATTAACTCCATTAATCTTTTAGATTCAGCTTTAAATTCTTTCATTTTATCATTCTCCTTTTAGCACTCAATCTAATCAACTGCTAATTAGAATTATAGTCATCATTCATTAACTTGTCAAGAGTCAAATTTAATAAAAATATCTAATAATAAAAGTTGTCTCATTTTTTAAAGAATGAACCTCTATTTTACCATTATCTTTTAAAATAATAGCCTTCGCTAAAGATAGCCCAATTCCCATACTTTCTTTTAAAGATGAATCATAATGATAAAATCTAGTAAATAAATGTTGTTTTTCCTCTTTACTTAAAATTTTACCATAATTAATTATTCTAATTTCCGTATAAAGATTATTTTCCTCTAATTTAACCAATACTTGATGATTATTTAAAGAATGTTCAACAGCATTTTTTAAAATATTAGTAAGAGCTTCTACTTGCCATTGTTTATCGCAAAAAATTTTATTCTGACATTTACCAAAAACTTTTATTTTAATACTTTTTAAATCACATAAAGCTAAAACATTTTTAATTGATTCATTAACTAAAAGATGAGGACTATAATTTTTCCTTTGAAACGTAATCATATTAACTTCTAATTTAGATAATTTTAAAAGATTAATTATTAAAAATTTCATATTAGTTATTTCCCTTTTAATGGACCTTAAATATTCTATTTTTTTAGCTTCGGTTAAAGATGGTTGATCAAGTAAGTTATCAACCATAATCATTATAGATGTTAAAGGAGTCTTTAATTGATGAGAAATATCTTCTAAAGATTTTTTTAATTCTAATTTATCTTTTTTAGAATTTAAAGCATTTTCTTTTAACATAATAGTTGTTTTATAAATTTCATTACGAAGTTTAGATAATTCATCTTCACTCATACTTTCTAATTTTAAAGTATAATTTTGATTATTAAGTTCTTGAAGATAATAAGTAATTTCATCTAATTCTTTAGCTCTTTTTTGATAATATAATCTAAATAAGTAAATAATAATTAATAAACTAATAAAAATAAAAGTAAAGTTTAAATAATTAAAATATTTAGTTAAAAAATTATTTTGAAGAATAATAGATTCATTAGTTACATCAATACTATATTTTTTAATAAACTCATCATTATAATTAGAAGAATTTAAAATACCAATAATTTCATTATCACTAATATTAGGATATTTTTCTTTAACTTTATTAATAATCGAAACAAACGCTAAATTATAATTTTTATTAATTTTTTGATTTTCTAAAAATATTAAAAAAACTAAAGTCAGACTAAGAAAAAAACTCATAAATAAAGCAACAAAATAATATTTTTTTAATTTAAGATTATTCTTCATCTATTCGATACCCAATTCCTTTCAAAGTCTTAATAATATCACTATTTAATTTTTTCTTTAAGCGATTAAAATAAACAGTAACAGTATGATCATCAACATCATTACCAGTTAAATTCCAAATAGTATCTAAAATCATCGTTCTAGATACTACACAATTAATATTAGAAAATAATAAGTTTAAAATTTGTAATTCAATAGGACTTAAATTAATTTGTTGATCATTTTTATAAACAATCATTTTAGCAAAATCATAAGTTATATCTTTAACTTTAATAGTATTTTTATTAATTTTAAGAATTTTATTTATTCGGGCAATTAGCTCTTTAATACTAAAAGGTTTAGTTAAATAATCATCAGCACCCATATTAAGGCCATTTACAATATCTTCTTCCGAATCATACGCAGTTAAAATAATAGTAGGAATATTTTGCTTTTTAATAACATTTTTAAAAAAATCAAAACCATTACCATCAGGTAAAGATATATCCAAAATAATAATATTAGGTTTTTCATTAGCTAAATAATCACCCGCTAAAGACAAAGACGTTTTAACAATAAGTTCATAACCAACTAAAGACTCTTTTAAAGATTTACCAATATTAATATTATCCTCAATTAATAAAATTTTCATCACTTATCACCTAAATATTTTCATTACGTATAGTTTCAATAATATTTTGTTTTTTAATTTTACTTAAAGAATAATTCATAATTAAATTAATTAACAAAAAAACAACCACAAAACAAATAATAATACTTACATAAGGAAAGGGAAATCTCACACCTTCACTACTTAAAACTTTATGAATTAAAAAAGATAAAATAAGACCAATAGGAACACCAAATAATAAAGATTTAGCTCCAATAAAAATACTTTCTAAACGAATCATCTGTTGAAATTCTTTACTTGTCATACCAATCGATTTTAAAATAGCAAACTCTGGTTTTCGTAAATTCATATTAGTTGTTATAGTATTAAAGATATTAGTAATACCAATCAATGATATAACAATTATAAAACCATATAAGAAAATAGCAATCAAAGTATACAAATTTTTCATCATTTGATAATTTTCTTCTAAATTATTAAGACTATAAATACAATCTTTCAACATCAAATCAATATCATCTTGTAATTTATTAGGATTATCTGATAACAAATAAATAGTTAAATTTTCATTTTCATATAAATTACTAGCATATTCATCACTAATAATTAAAATTTCTGAAACATAATTTTGAAGTCCAAAAGGTTGTTTATTAGTTACATAAGCAACAGATAGATCTACTCTTTTATTAGAAATACTAAGATTTATCAAATCATTTTTTTGATAATCAAAACTACGCATCACATACTTTTCTACCTTATCATTAGCATCTTGCTTCCTAATTTGTAATTCATCAACCAAAATTCCTTTTTCTTTAACATCATCATAATTAAGATTTAAAGAATCAAGATACTTACGATATTGATAATCACCTAAAGTAACAAGCAAAATACGATCATTTTTAGAAGTATCAAGATCAAGAAGATTAACATAATCAGGATTATATTTAGGATTAATAATATCAACATCATTAGTAGAAACCATCGAATAATCAGTAATATTATCTAAAGTAGGCACATCTTGCATAATAGAAAAACTATTAGAATCATTAGAAGTTACAAATAAATTATACTCAAGATTATTTATCTCATTTTTAACAGATATAAAAGCTACAGTAATAAATGTCGATAAAGCAATAAAAACAAAAATAGAAACAATTAAAGAAATAACAGTTGTTCGATACCTTCTTTTATTTCTTTTCATATTTTTATAAGAAATTTCACCACCAATACCAAATAATTTG
Organism: uncultured Bacilli bacterium; assembly: GCA_947626445.1. GTDB lineage: Bacteria > Bacillota_I > Bacilli_A > RF39 > UBA660 > Ventrenecus. The sequence continues at coordinate 7,795 of CANQSC010000032.1, read as the reverse complement.
ATAATAAACTTAGGTGAATAAAGTTTATTTCTTTTAATTTTAATTTCCCCACTATTACGCATAGAATCAATTGGAAAAACCTTACTAGCCTTATAAGCACTCTTAAAAGCCGAAAAATAAATCGTAATAATACCAAGAATAACCGAAATTAAACAAGCAACATAAGAAAAAGTAAAAGTAAGTTTCAAATCAGTATTCATCATATCTTTTAAATAATAATTACTTACATAAATTAAAATAAAAGACGCTACAAGACCAAAAAACAAACCAAAAATAATTCCCAAAATACCTAAAACACTAGCTTCAAAAAAAACATTTTTTCTAATTTGCTTTTTAGTTGCTCCAATACTTTTTAACATCCCATATTGCCTGATTTTTTCCGTAATTGATATATCAAAACTATTCTTAATACAAAAAACACTGGCAACAATAATAATAATACAAACAATTATAATAACAAACCCTAAACCACCTATCCCACTATTATTAATCGGATCAGTTTGTAAAGAAATTAAATAATCATTAATATCAATTTGATATTTAGCTTTAGACACTTCATCTTTAATTTTCTCCCAATCATCTTCATGATAAGTACCAGCATAATAAATCTTATAACTATTTTCATCAACACCCAAAATATTAGCTGTAACTCCTAAATAATTTTTCAAAGATTTTTGATCATATTTTGCATATACACTAACATTACCACGTATATCTTTTTCATCAATATAGGTAATAAAAGTATAACCAGGAGCTTCATACGATTCAATATTACTAGCAGGGCGATTTACAATACCAACAATTTTATAAGTATGAGGACTAGTATTAATAATTTTTTCATTACCTAAAAAAGGATTATTCTGCTTTAAAATAACATCATCATCTAAATTAATCCTTGTACCAACATCTAACGTAATAGAATCACCAATATTTAATTCCAAGCGACCATTAGTCTTCAAATGAGTCGGAATAACAATTTCATTTTCATTTAATGGAAGACGCCCACTAACTAAATTAATAGATAAATTTTCTAAAGAACTAGAAGTAAAAGCTTTAACAAAAACATAAGGTTTATACTCATTTTTCGAATTAATAGTTGCATAACCAACATCAGATGTTAAAAAAACATTTTCAACATGGCGATTATTTCTAATAGTATCAACTTCATTTATAGGAACATCATAAAAACTAACATGAAAATCACCTTTTTCTTTAGTTTCAAATGACACCAAAGAAGAAAGCAAACTTACATACATTGTACATACAGCAGTCAACAAAGCAACAGACAAAGTAATACCAATAATAGTAACAATAGTCCTTTTTTTATTTAAGGATAGATTCTTATAAGTTAACTTCTTAAACAGATTCATAACTATCCTCCACAATTTTACCATCAGCAATTCTAATAATTCGATCAGCACACTTAGCAATCTCCATATTATGCGTAATCATTAAAATAGTTTGATTATACTCTTTATTTGATTTCATCAAAAGAGACATAACCTCTTCACTAGCTTTAGAATCCAAATTACCAGTAGGTTCATCAGCCAAAATAAGAGTCGGATTAGTAATAAGAGCCCTACCAATACTAGTTCTTTGCTGTTCACCACCAGATAACTCATTAGGCAAATGATCCCGCCTTTCATCCAAACCCAAAAGTTTTAACATCTCATTAAGCTTACCATCAGATACACTCCTCTTATCTAAAGAAAGAGGCAAACAAATATTTTCAACAACATTTAAAATCGGTAATAAATTATAAAATTGATAAATAAACCCAACCTGTCTTCTTCTAAATATAGCAAGTTTATCATCATCTAACAAAAAAATATCCTTTCCATCAATATAAACCTTACCACTACTAGGCCGATCTACTCCACCTATTAAATGCAAAAGAGTCGACTTACCAGAACCACTAGCCCCAACAATCGCAACAAACTCACCTTTATTAACCTTAAAACTAACATTATCTAAGGCCGTAACTTTAGTCTCACCCATACCATATATTTTACTCAAATTTTCAACCCTTAAAATTTCCATAAATAAATTCCTTTCCTAAATATATTTTATTAATCTAAAGTTACAACTAAGTTACAATTAAATACTACTTCTACATATTTTTTTAACTCTAATATTTGAAGATGCACTCTCACTAACAGTTAAATACTTCTTAACCAATAAAATAAACTCATCATAACTAATTTGATTTTTAAAACAATAACATATCAAATCAATAATATCAGAATTCTTAAACAACAAATTATAATCATCAAAAATAATTGAAGTATGAAAATCAAAATTAGGATTACTAAAATTAACATTTCTATAATAATTATATATTACCTGTAAAAAATCATTTATCTCTTCCAAATTATTAACATCAACCTTTTTTTCACATAAAAAATTTAAATCCAAACATAACTTCTGATATAAATCCATACACTCATAATAAATATCTTGATTATAAATTGATTTATCATCACCAACAGTATATAAAGAAGACTTTAAATTCTTAATCTTAGCATTAATCTCCTGATATAAATTAATTTTAACATTAATATCATCACAAATTAATTCTTCCTTAGCAATCAACAATTCCAACTTCTTAAAATACTTATTCAACACACTTAATAAAATATTCTTCCTAAAAGAAACCAATTCCTTCTGATGCTTAGATAAACTATTAAAAACCTTTTCTTTTTCTAAAATCAAATCCCTTAAATTATGATTAATACTTGATTCTACTTCCTTACTAACAAAATAACTCATACATACACCTTCTCTATAATCTTAAACGACTAACTTAGTTTATCACAAATAAAAAATTTTCCAAGTCCTAATTAAAAAAAGATTAAAAAAAAATTATAATTTATCCTTAATTAATTCACTAATAAATTGATGACCCTTATAATTAAGATAATAACTATTTGGCATTAAATAAAATGATTTATTATCAAAAACTCCAGTAATATCAACAAAAACTACTTGATATTTACTAGCAATTTCTTCTAATCTTTTATTTGTTTTTTCAACAACATCACCACTTAACTTATTACTCTCATAAAGACTCAATAAAAATATTTGCTTTTTATTAATATTTCTTATAATATTAATAATCTTATCAACATTACTTAAATAAATATCAATATCCCGAGTCTTTAACGACTTCAAATTATTTAACTCATCCATCCCTAAACTTAAAGTAATAACCGAAGCTTTAGAAATAGCTTGTTGAATACTTAAAGAACTATTACCTAAAGTTTCATTATTACTTAGCTTATTTAATAAACTCTTACTAGTTTCATCAACACTAGAAAATTCAAAAATATAATCACTTAAAACAGTACAATCTAAAAAATAATCTTTCAAATAATCATTAAAACTATACCCCTTAACATTATAAGCAGTAAAACCAAGCGATACACCATCACCCAAAGAAACAAAATTCATCTCTTCATGATAAGTTATTTTATAAATAAAAAAAGCAAGAATTACACCAGATATAATAGTAAAAATAATTTGTTTTTTCATACAATACACCTAATTAATTCTATGCTTAACATTTCATATATTTTCATCAATAATATTAATATCAGCACCAACACCCCTAAGCTTATAAACAAGATTAGAATACCCTCTTAAAATATATTCAGCATTCTTAATCGTCGAACGACCACTTGCCAATAATGAAGCCAAAACAAGCGAAGCACCAGCCCGCAAATCACTAGCCTTAACATTAGACCCATGCAAAACAGTTTGACCAGTAATAATCGAAGTATTACCATTTATCTTAATCTTAGCATTCATTTTATTAAGTTCAGAAACATGACCCATCCGATTAGAATAAATAGTCTCTTCAATAAAACTTGTTCCCCAACACTGAGTAAGTAAAGTTGTCATAGGCTGAGCAAGATCAGTGGGAAAACCAGGATAAGGCAAAGTCTTAATATTAATAGGTTTATAACTAGATTTACAATTAACCTCTAAACCATTTTTAACCCGCACAATATTAACACCCATATCCTTTAACTTACTTATCAAAGCCGTCAAATGTTCCTCAATCAAATTGTCAACAACAAACTTCTTACCTAACATAGCACCTAAAATTAAATAAGTACCAGCCTCAATCCGATCAGGAATAACCTCAATAATAGCTTTATGCAAATACTTAGCACCTTCAATAATAATGGTACTAGTACCAGCACCAGTAATCTTAGCACCCATATTATTTAAAAAAGTAGCAACATTAACAATCTCAGGCTCCTTAGCAGCATTATTAATCTTCGTAACACCATCAGCCTTAACAGCAGCAAGCATAATATTTATAGTCGCCCCAACACTAGCAAAATCCAAATAAATCTCACTACCAGTCAACTTATCAGCAGTAATCAAAAAATAATTATCATTAAACTCAACCTTAGCACCTAAACTAAGAAAACCCTTAAAATGCAAATCAATTTTTCTTTCACCAAAATCACATCCACCTGGAAAAGCAATTTCAACCTTCTTTTTCTTACCTAACAAAGCACCCATAAAATAATAAGAACCACGCAACTTAGAACACAAATCCTCACCAATTATTTTATTTTCTATATTAACCGAATTAATAGTTATCTCATCATTATTATAATTAACATCAACATTTAATAACTTCAAAATATCAATCAAAGCATCTGTATCAGAAATATTTGGTACATTATATATAGTAGCTTCTTCATCACATAAAATAGCTGCCGGCAAAAGCGCAACTGCACTATTCTTTGCACCAGACACATGAATTGTTCCAGATAAGGTTTTACCACCATTAACTATAATTTTTTTCAAAGCAAAACACCCACCTTGCCATTACTATACCAAATTTTTCTTTATTTTAAAAGATTCTTTATAATTTAATTGACATAAATAGTAAAAAGAAAATACACTATAATTTATGAAAAACAAAAAAAATTTATACAAAAAAAAAGCGATTCCTCGCTTTTATTCATCAATTGATGATACAACACCAGCTCCAACAGTACGTCCACCTTCACGAATAGAAAATTTAGTACCATTTTCAAGAGCAACAGGTGCAATTAATTCAACAGTCATGTCAACATTATCACCAGGCATAACCATTTCAGTACCTTCAGGTAACTCAATAACACCAGTTACATCTGTAGTACGGAAATAAAATTGTGGACGGTAATTTGAGAAGAATGGAGTATGACGTCCGCCTTCTTCTTTAGTTAAGACATAAACGCTTGCTTTGAATTTATGATGAGGAACAATGCTTCCTGGTTTAGCAAGAACTTGTCCACGTTCAACTTCATCACGAGCGATACCACGAAGTAATACACCAGCGTTATCACCAGCTTGAGCAAAGTCTAGAGATTTTCTAAACATTTCAATACCAGTAACAACTGTCTTCTTAGTATCTTTTAAACCAACGATTTCAACTTCGTCATTTAATTTTAATTGTCCACGTTCAACACGTCCGGTAACAACTGTACCACGTCCAGAAATTGTAAATACGTCTTCAATACTCATTAAGAATGGTTTGTCAGTATCTCTTTCTGGAGAAGGAATATATTCGTCAACAGCTTTCATTAAATCTCTAATAGATTGTTCAGCTTCAGGATCTCCTTCAATAGCTTTAAGAGCAGATCCACGGATAATAGGACATTCAGTATCGAATTCATATTCTCCTAATAATTCACGAATTTCCATTTCTACTAAGTCAAGTAATTCAGGGTCATCAACTTGGTCACATTTATTCATGTAAACTACAATTTTAGGAACTCCAACTTGACGAGATAGTAAAATGTGTTCTCTTGTTTGAGGCATAGGACCATCTGCAGCAGACACTACTAAGATTGCTCCATCCATTTGAGCAGCTCCAGTAATCATGTTTTTAACATAGTCAGCATGTCCTGGGCAGTCAACGTGAGCATAATGACGTTTTTCAGTTTCATACTCAACGTGAGCAGTATTAATAGTAATACCTCTTTCTCTTTCTTCTGGTGCTTTGTCGATATCTGCATATTCAACATATTTACCAAATAATTTTGTAATAGCAGCTGTTAATGTTGTTTTACCATGGTCAACGTGTCCAATAGTACCAATATTAACATGTTCTTTTGAACGGTCAAATTTTTCTTTTGCCATTTTTTGTTTCTCTCCTTTCAGTATTTATTTTATCTAATGCTTGAATTAATTTCAAGTATTATTTAAGTTAATTAACGCTGTTTTTCTTAATAATTTCTTCAGCGATAGATTTTGGAACTTCTTCATAATGATCTAACTCCATTGTGAAGTTTCCACGACCTTGAGTATTAGAACGTAAACTAGTTGCATAACCAAACATTTCAGCAAGTGGAACCATCGCTGTAATTGCAAGAGCATTACCACGTGATTCTTGTCCTAGTGGACGACCACGACGACTAGTTAAGTCTCCCATAACGTTACCCATATATTCATCAGGAACAGTTACGGTAACTTTCATTATTGGTTCTAATATTACAGGTTTACATTTATTTTTAGCTTCTTTTAAAGCTAGACTAGCAGCAATTTTGAAAGCCATTTCAGATGAGTCAACATCATGATATGAACCATCAAATAAAGTTGCTTTAACATCTACCATTGGATAACCAGCAAGGATACCACCCGCCATAGCTTCTTGTAATCCTTTATCAGTTACCGGAATATATTCACGTGGTACAACACCACCAACGATAGCATCAACAAATTCATAACCTTTGTCTTTATTTGGTTCAAAACGAACCCAAACATGACCATATTGTCCACGTCCACCTGATTGTTTAATGTATTTACCTTCACATTCACCCATTTGAGTAATTGTTTCACGATAAGCAACTTGTGGACGACCAATATTAGCCTCAACATTAAATTCTCTTCTCATTCTTTCAACTTGAACCTCTAAGTGAAGTTCTCCCATACCACTGATAATTGTTTGACCAGTTTCAGGATCAGTTTTATAACGGAAAGTAGGATCTTCTTCAGCTAATTTTTGTAAAGCAGCACCAAGTTTTTCTTGATCAGCTTTTGATTTTGGTTCAATAGCTTCATCAATAACTGGTAAAGGAAATTCCATACCTTTCATAATAACTGGATGTTTTTCATCACATAAAGTATCAGCAGTTGTCGTATTTTTAAGTCCTACAGCAGCAGCAATTTCTCCACAATAAACTTCAGAGATTTCTTTACGATTATTCGCGTGCATTTGTAAGATACGACCAATACGTTCTTTTTCACCTTTAGTACTATTTATAATGTATGAACCACTAGTTAAATGACCAGAATAAACTCTAAAGAAAGCTAGTCGACCAACAAATGGATCAGCCATAATTTTAAATGCTAAAGCCGTGAATGGTTCAGAATCACTTGGATGACGCATAACATCTTCCCCAGTTTTTGGATCATAACATTCAATAGATGCAACATCAGTAGGAGCAGGCATATAATCAATTACAGCATCTAATGCTAGTTTTACACCCATATTAGATAAAGCACTACCACACATTACAGGAAAAAATTCCGCAGCAAGAACACCTTTTCTGATTGCACTTTTAATTTCTTCAATACTTAATTCTTCACCATTTAAATATTTTTCCATTAAAGCATCATCAAACTCAACAGCAGCTTCAATTAATTCCATACGTTTAGTTTCAGCTAATTCTTTTAAATCATCAGGAATTTCAATTTCAACAGCATCTTCATGCTCACCACCATCATAATGATAAGCTTTCATTGTAATTAAATCAATAATACCATTAAATTCACTTTCAGCTCCAATAGG
>CANQSC010000031.1 GCA_947626445.1 uncultured Bacilli bacterium | reverse complement strand
AAAGTTTAGTATATACTTTTACCGATTTAGATGAAGTAGATGGCTTGCTTATATTAGTAGAAGGTAATTTATTAGAAAAATTACCAAACAGTAAGAAAAAACTACCGCATATTTTAACTAGAGAGATTGGCATTAATACAATATATAATATTGATAATATTAGAAATGCTACTAAAACAACAACTTATTATTTAGCTATTTTAAATGATATATCTTATTATGTACCTGTAACTTTATTTGAAAATAATTCTAAAGATAAAGTTGAAATAGTTATTGAAAGATTAAAAAGCAATCCTCATTTAGAAACAAATTTAATGAGTTATCTTAATGCTTCAACTGAATTAAACAGTTATGAATTATTAGAAGAAGAAATAAAGTTAAGTTTTAATGATGCTTTATATGAAGGATTAAATAAAGAGGAAATGAAAGAACAAGTTGAATACTCGATAACCTTATCATTAAAAGATACTTTAAATATTAAAAATGTAACAATTATTAAATAAAAAAATAAAACTACTTTAAATTTGATAGTAGTTTTTATATTTAATCAAATTTTATAAGTATCAATCAATTTGATACTGTTCCTATCATAGTTTTTATCTTTAATTGCAAAATATGATTTTAACCTCTAAGATGCACAACAAATTTTTTAGGTAATTGTATTTGAAAAGTTATGATATAATTATAAGAAATTTTATATATTATTGAGGTGAAAACATGAAAGTAATATTTTTGGATATAGATGGAGTTTTAAACACATCCCAAACTTTTATTGATATTCATAATGAATATATTGAAAAAGGTATAAGAAGAATTGAAATTGACTTAAACAGATTAAATCTTTTAAAAAGAATTGTTGAACAAACTGGAGCTGTTATTGTACTTAGTTCCTCTTGGAGAAATTTTGGAAAAATGGAAAATGGTATATACATTCCTCTTAATGAAAAAATGGCATCTTTGATTAAATTATTTAATGAATATGGACTTAGTATCTACGACATAACACCAAAAGATGTAAATGGAATTAGACAAAATGAAATAGATATGTGGTTACAAGATAAGAATGTAGAAAAATTTATAATAATAGACGATGAATCTTTTGATTTGCAAAAATTTTTGCATAAAGAATTAATTAAAACTAATTTTACTTCAAATAATAAAATGATTAAAAATATGGATGAATGCACTGGTTTATGCGAGCATCATGTTATGGAAGCTATAAAAAAATTAACATTAATAAAGAAATAATAATATATCAATCTCAAACATTTTAAAACTAAAAACTATAAAAGTACGATTAAAAATTAATTTGGTGCCCTAAAGAAAGACATAACAAACTCTCATATATTTATTACAAATTAAGTTTTTTAGTAACCTCAGTTTCTTCAATTATAGAATTATCTAATGAAAAATTAATTTTATCATGTTCTAATTTATGTGAAGCAGTTTCCATTAAGCATTCATGACAATTATAATCAAAATATTCACATCTATTCTTTAAAAAAATTGTTTTGCTTCCTTCAATACATAAGTCAAACACTTCCCACTGTTTCACTGCTTCTAATGGCGATAATTTACCTTTTGAATGAATATTATTTATTTGTTCCTGTGTTATAGAATTATAAAATTCTTTAACTTTCCTTTTAACAATAATGTGCTCACATAAGCTTTTTAAAGCTACTATTTGTCCTTTACTGCCTTTTGCATAGATAGCTAAATCTATTAAATCATTGTCTATATCATTTAAATACATCAAAAAGAAATTTCTATATTCCTCATAATTTTTAAACATATATATTTCATTTGGCCTACTATCTTTAACATTCATTGTTAATTTATTTCTTTCTTTTACAACTGGTATATGTTCCACTTTAACTGTCTTAGTCAAAAATAGATATAACCAAGTTTTAAAATCTAATCTTATTGCATTTTTTTTATTATTCATTATTTCAACTCATTTCTTTTGCTTTAAATATAGAACATATTATTTTGTTAATATGCAGTGTGTTTCTAAATTTACAATCAATTTAAATTTGTGAATTATTATAGCATTTTAAAACTCGAACTGCAAAAGATTTATCAATGTTTATGGGAATATCAGTTGTTGGGTGTCTACCTCCAAATTTTATAAAGAAGAGGTTTGATAAAAATGAAAACTAAGACTTTTATTGTTAAAGTTATGAACCTCATTGCTACCATTATATTGCTTTTCACCTTATTAGTGTTAGAAATTAAAAAATAGACACTCATCAGTTATGATAGAAAGTCTTTACTCTTATATAGAGGAGACATTTCACTAGTGAGACAAATGTTCCTCTTTTTTTATTTTATGTCATTTCTTTTGACATATTCATAATAACATAAATCATTGACTTTATCAATATAACTATAGCTTATTTTGTTCATGTTTTAACTTAGATTTTCATAAGTTTAATTAGGTGATTTTAGTGATAAAAAATTTTGCTAAAAGGAAATTTATTATAACCTCTTTTGCTTTTTTTATCTTTTTTATTACTTTACTTTTCCCTAGTAGTGAGGAAATAAATCCTATCAGTGAAACAACTTATATAAGTGGTTATAAAACGCCAATCTATTTATTAAACAAAGAAAATTATGTTTCCAGAACCGAAATTGTAACTAAAAATTCTGAAACAATTAGTAAAATAGAAGAATTAATTTCTTTTCTAACAATAGATAGTAAAAACAATATTTATTTACCCAATATTTTTAAACCTATAATTCCTAAAGATACCAAAGTATTAAGTTTAGATATTCAAGATAAATTATTAAAAATAAATTTTAGTAAAGAATTTTTAAATCTACCTAAAGATTATGAAGAAAAACTTATTGAAAGTTTAGTATATACTTTTACCGATTTAGATGAAGTAGATGGCTTGCTTATATTAGTAGAAGGTAATTTATTAGAAGAATTACCAAACAGTAAGAAAAAACTACCACATATTTTAACTAGAGATATTGGCATTAATACAATATATAATATTGATAATATTAGAAATGCTACTAAAACAACAACTTATTATCTAGCCGTTTTAAACGATATAACTTATTATGTTCCTGTTACTTTATTAGAAAATAATTCTAAAGATAAAGTTGAAATAGTTATTGAAAGATTAAAAAGTAATCCTCATTTAGAAACAAATTTAATGAGTTATCTTAATGCTTCAACTGAATTAAATAGTTATGAATTATTAGAAGAAGAAATAAAGTTAAGTTTTAATGATGCTTTATATGAAGGATTAAATAAAGAAGAAATGAAAGAACAAGTTGAATATTCCATAACTCTATCATTAAAAGATACTTTAAATATTAAAAATATTACTTTAGTTAAATAGTCTTTTGCATTATGACCTATTCAAAACCAATTATTAATTTGCTTAACAATATATAAAGTAATTAATTTAAAAATAATAAATTTTACGCATAAACAAAACGTAAATTTTATAAAACAAGACCAGAATAAGATCAGTGCAAAATAAAAACCCTTTAAATAAAGGGATAATATCAATTTGGTGGAGGATGTGGGATTCGAACCCGCGACCCCCTGCGTGCAGGGCAGGTGCTCTAGCCAGCTGAGCTAATCCCCCAACGACAAACTAATTTTATCATAGTTTATCCCTACTTGCAAGCATTTTCTGTTACTATTATAAATAGTAACCACATTCAACTCAAAAGAAGTAAATTAATCACTTTTTTATTTTTTTATCTTAAGTAAAATATCAAGGTTAATCATTCATTAATGCCATTTTTTACAAGTTTTATGTTGTTTCTAATATTAATATTTTACATACTAGGAACTTATTTTAGTGTTGATTTATTCCTTTATGAATTTATTAGATTAATGGTAATAAAAAATTGTGTATCTATAAATAGTTTATTTTGGTTAATTTTAGTTAACAAATTTTAGATTTAAAAAAATGTGTTAAAATACTACTTGTATTGGAAATTATTGCACGTGAAAAAGTGTACGAAAAAAGTCTTTTCACGACTAAGTTCCCGTACAATGGATATTTTTGTTGAGATGGTTATGGTTTGTTTGCCAGCAAAGAAGGAGTAGTTAATACTTCTTCTTTTGCATTACAATATATCTTGTAAGACATCAATTATATAAGATAAGCTACTAGCAATACCATAAGTAAGAAAATGTGAAAAAAATTTCTCATAAAATTTAGAATCTTCTAATATAGTACTAATAATATCCTTTAATGTATTATAGTCCTCGCAAAATAATTTTAAGATCAGTAATTAAATCATTAAAAGTAATAAAGTTTGCTTTTGCTAGACATTCATTATTCCTTTTTACATTTTTTGACGTGTCCGTGAATAATAGCTTAAATAAACAGATGGCTTATTCTTCATCGTTGTTGGCATCTTTTACTAAGACATCTCTTGGTTTAGAACCATTTGCAGGTCCAACTATTCCTCGTTTTTCTAACAAATCAATTACTCTTGCTGCTCGATTATATCCAAATCTAAATCTTCTTTGAATTAAGGATGCACTTATTTTACCAGTTTGCATCGCAAATTCAACTATTTCATCATACATTGGTTCATCATAATCATCATTACTATTTATTTCACTAATTGGCATTTCATTTAATTTAGTTAAGGCTTCATCATACTGCGCAACTTGTTCCTTACAAACGGCATCAATTACTCTTCTTATTTCATCATCAGATATAAAGCATCCTTGAATTCTTATTGGATGATTTTCACCCATTGGTAAATAAAGCATATCCCCTTTACCTAAAAGTTTTTCAGCACCAGGACTATCTAGAATTGTTCTTGAATCAATATTTGAAGCAACAGCAAAACTAATACGAGATGGAATATTTGATTTTACAACTCCAGTTATAACGTCGGTTGAAGGTCTTTGAGTGGCAACAATCAAATGAATTCCTGCTGCTCTTGCTAGTTGAGTAATGCGCATGATGCTTTCTTCAACTTCTTTACTTGCAACAAGCATTAAATCAGCTAGTTCATCAATAATAGCTACTATATATGGCATCCTTGGTTTATGAAGGCCAGGATTTTTATCATTTTCACTATCAATCATTTTATTATAATCATCAATTTTTTTAACACCTTCATCTGCAAAAACATTATATCGACGGTCCATTTCGGCAACAATCTTTTGAAGAGCAAGACTAGCTTTTTTTGGATCATTTACAACCGGACACATTAGATGAGGAACACCATTATAATTTGATAGTTCAACTTTCTTTGGGTCTACTAATAATAGTTTTACTTCATCTGGACGGTAACGCATTAAAATGGAATTAATAATACTATTAATACAAACTGATTTACCAGAACCAGTAGAACCAGCAACTAGTAAATGTGGCATTCTAGTTAAATCAGCAGGAATAGGAGTACCCATTATATCTTTACCAAGGGCAACCCAAATACCATTTTTATTATTTAAAATTTGTTTACTACTTAAAATTTCTTTAATCTTTACAGGCGCAATAGACTGATTAGGGATTTCAATACCTATTGTATTCTTTCCTGGTATTGGAGCTTCAATTCGTACATCTTTTGCAGCTAAGGCTAAAGCAATTTCTTTATTAATAGAACTTATTCTACTAACTTTCGTACCACTTGGAACCGTAAGTTCAAATTGCGTAACACTAGGACCCATATGAACATCTACTACTTTACCAATAATATGAAAATCATTTAAAACTCTTTCTAAGTTTTGTTTATTATTAATTAAAAATTGATTAGAATTAATTTTTTTAGACCTTTCTGGATCATCTAAAATACTCATAGGTGGTAATTTATAATTTAAATTAACCGTTGGAGCATTAGGATTAGCATTTGGTAAATCAGGCATGATTAAGCGTGGTTCTTCATTAATTAAATTATCATCAACTTTTGGTTTAATCTCTTCCACACTATCAACTAAATATGACTTCTTCGAATCTTCTTCTTGTTCTAATAAACGTTTTTCTAAAGCTTTAGACCTTTCTTCACTATCATCATTATCCTCTAAAGTTTTTTCTTTAGCCCATCTAAATGTCGCAATAAACTTACTTACTAATTCACTTAAATTAACATTAAATAATAAGACAACTCCAAAAATCAATAAGAAAACTAAAACAATATAAGTTCCATTAAGGCCAAATAAAGATGCACATCCAAAACTAAAGACGGCACCAACAATCCCACCACCAATAGTTATGGAAGTTTGACCAGAACTAGAAATAGCATTATTCATGCCAATTGAAGCAATTCGATCCATATAATTATGCATTGTTGCTTCAAATATTTTACTTGGACTTTCGGCAATCTTAATAAAATTTAAATGACTCATAATTAAAATAACAATAACTACTAAATATAAACCAATGGCTCTTTGACTCATAAATTTAGGCATATTTCTTTTACATAGCATTAATAAACCTAAAATCAAAACTAAAATTAAGATAATTGGCCACCATTCTCCTAATAAAAACATGGCAAATTTTTTTAGTAAAGCCCCAACTGGCCCAAAACCAAAACCAATAATCCCAATTAAGATTAAAACTAAACCAGTTAATTCAACACTAAAACCTTGCGTAGTACTTTTTTCACTTTTGCTTGTTTTCTTTTTCTTTGCCATTATACTCACCATATATATTATAAACTAATTTACATTTCTTTGCCAAGTAGCTAAACACTTAATTGACAGTTAATTCATAAAATATATTAGGTGATTCTTATGAAATATCCAAGAAGAAATAACTTTATTAGTGTCTTTGCCATCTTAATTTTATGTTGTTTAATCTTTTATCAAGTAATAATTACTTTAATTTTACCTTTACGTTTTAATATTTTTATTTTATTTTTAGAAGTTTTACTTCTCTTATTCTTTCTCTACCGCATAGTATGGCCTTATTAATTCTTCGGTTTTATAAACATAATCTAAAACTTCTCTAATATTTTGATAAACTTTAACTTCACTACCCTTAAAATCAACTTTAAAAGGAATTGATATCACTATAAAAAATAATTGTTTTTCTTCATCACTTAAAGGATTAATTTTTTGATATGTTGCTAATAGAGTTTGAAAAGGCAAATCAAAATATTCATCTTGATAAAATTTAATTAAATCTAAAACCGGACTATCACGTCTAGAATCTTCCCAACTAATTAAATATTCTTTATCACTTTTATGAAAATGTTCTAAACTGGCTTTATTATGAATTTGACAGACACGATATTTTTTTAAATCAACTACTTTTTCATACCAACTTTCAAGTTCATGTTCGGCAAAATCAAAAGCTGCTAAAATTTTAGAGATATTAGTTAATAAAAAATAATGACTAGGAGAAGGATACACTTCTTTAAAAAATTCATCAAAAGTGGTGTCATAATAATATCTTAAATAATCTATTTGTTCTTTAATTTTTTCATAGATTTTTTTATATTCATCAGTACTTACTTCTTTATAGTAAGTTGTTTTTTGATGAAGATTAGCTAAGACTTTAATTAAGTCACTAGCTTTTTGTTCTTTAGGCATTGAAGTATCTGGTACATAACTATAGATTACTACTCCTTCTCTATTATCATCAACAATTGGAGGCATATTAGAAAAATTACGACTATATAAATAATCGTATAATTCTTTTGGGTCTTTTTTCTTTTCTTTAATAACAATGTCGCCACTAGTACTATTTAAAATATGAGCATTACCTTTAATAGTATATTTATAAGGTTTATAAGCCTCTTTTATTTGTTCAATACTTCTGCTATTCATTTTCAAAAGGTATTAGAATTTTATCACCAGTAGTTAAATTAGATATATCATTATATTCAGCAATAAAGCTTCCCGTTACATGATACATAGCACATAAAGTTTCTAGAGTTTCTCCTTCTTTTAAAATATGGATATGATAAGTCATATATTCATCTTTATTTTCGGCACTTATTACTGTTTCTTCAATCATTTTTTTCTCTTCCTCATCTATCGTTTCTTCCATAACTTCTTCTTTTTCTTCTTCTACTTCTTTATTTTCAGTTACTAACACTTCTTCAGAATTTGCTTCTTCAACAATTTCTGGAATATCAACTACACTTCTTTCTTCATTATTTTCTTCTAACATTTCAATAATATTGTTAGATTCATCTTTTTCTTCTTTAATTTCTTCTTTTTCTTCTTCAAACTCTAACTCTAATTCAATATGAACTTTAATTTTATTATCATCAACCATATCATAAGCAAAATCACTTATTTCTAAAGATATACTATCTAAAATTGTTTTAGCACTTATATCAATACTAAATGGTATTTTAAAAGAAAATGGTAAAACATTAACACTTACTTCATGACTTTTATATTCTCCTGTAACTAATAAATTTCCTTCAATACTATCATTTTCAACATTAAATTCTCTTTCTAAAGAAATACTGGTTATTTCACTTACTTTTGTTTCAAATTCTAGTTCTTTAGTAAAAGGTATAACATTTTTCAATCAAAATCATCCTCTCTAAAACAATATATGACGACATAAAAAAAATAATGCTTTTAAAACATTATTTTTTATTCATTAGGTTTATTTAAAATATCATTAGCAAGATTTTGTAAATCAGCATTAATATTTTCTTCAGTTGTTGGACTTGCTTGAGGTTCAACGAGATTAGGTTCAACAGTTGGTACTTCAGGATTTATATTTTGATTATTTACTTGTTCTACATTTGGTTGGGTCATAGTGTTTATTTGAGGTTCAATAGGACTTGGTCCAACAGTTGGTACTTCAGGATTTATATTTTGATTATTTACTTGTTCTACATTTGGTTGGGCCATAGTGTTTATTTGAGGTTCAATAGGACTTGGTCCAACAGTCGGAACACCAGGATTTATATTTTGATTATTTATTTGTCCTACATTTGGTTGGGCCATAGTGTTTACTTGAGGTTCAACAGGACTTGGTCCAACAGTTGGAACTCCAGGATTTATATTTTGATTATTTACTGGTTCTACATTGTTTTCTTTATTTTTATTCTTTTTTCTCATCTTTTTAATAACAACAATTATAATAATCAATACTAATAAAATACCAATTCCAATTCCACCATATATAATTAAATTTTTATTTTCATTTGGTAAAGCAAATGTAACCGAAATATCTTTATTTTCATCAGATACTAAATCCCATGTTAATGTTTTTTTATCATTAGAAATACTAGTGGCATTATTTGAAATGCTTTTATTAGGTAAAGTTAATTGAAAATTAATATCAACCATACTTGATAAAATACTTGGATCAAAACTGTCGTTTCCAATATTAAAACTTGAATCACTATCATCACTAGTTTGTTCATCATTTACTATATGTAAAGTATACTTATTTTCTAGAAAGCCTTTTTCTATTTTAAAGAATTGAGGATTTTCTTCGGTGTCTTCACTATTTGAAATATCAAGATTATAAGTTACATCTTCATTACTAGAGACATCATCAATATTGGCAAATTTTTTAGATACTTGTAATTCATATTTATTAGATGTAACATTTTGAGTTACAGTATATCCTTTATCTTCTAACTTTTTAATTTCTCCTTCATCAATAGAATCTTGTAATTCATCAATATCAAAATCTGAACTTGATGAATCAGGTGCAAGACAATTTGTACTATCGCCATCATTTTCATCTAAACAATTTAAATATTCTTCATCGGTCATTTCATCATTAGTTCCCCCAAAACTATTTGCTAAGTCTTGCATAGCTTTAATATCTAATGAAACATTCATACTAAAATCCATACTTTTATCATTGTTAATAACCATTGATACTTTTTCTTCCATACAACCAGTTGTTAAAAATCCAACAATTAATACTAATAACATTATTTTTAAATACTTTTTCATATAAACTAACTCCACTTCCAATTTACTATTTCTTCCATGTCAACACCATTTTCTTTAATGTAATCGACATGTTTTAATAACATTTTTTCACAATATTCTTTTAATTTGAGACCATCAAAATTTGGTAAATATTCTAAGGCAAGTAATACTAAATGATAACGGTCTATTTTATTTTGGACTCGCATATCAAAAGGGGTTGTAATTGTTCCTTCTTCAATGTAGCCTCTTACATGCATATTTTGATTTTGCCTTTTATAGGTAAGTTCATGAATTAAATTAGGATATCCATGAAAGGCAAAGATTATTGGTTTATTTATGGTAAAAATATAATTATATTCATTATCACTTAAACCATGCGGATGAGCATTATTTGGTTGCAAGCGCATTAAATCAACAACATTTACAATTCTAATTTTTAAATTAGGAATATATTCTCTTAAGAGTTTTCCCGCTGCCATAATTTCTAAGGTTGGGGTATCTCCTGCACAAGCAAGAACGATATCAGGATTACCATCTTTATCATTTGACGCAAAACTCCAGATGCCAATACCTTTTTCGGTATGTCTTATTGCTTGTTTCATTGTTAACCACTGCGGTCTTGGATGTTTACTAGCGATTATTACATTAACATAATTTTTTGTTTGCAAGCAATGATGCATGGTACATAATAAAGTATTGGTGTCACATGGTAAATAAATTCTTGAGATACTGGCTTTCTTGGTCATAATGTGATTTAAAAAACCTGGGTCTTGATGAGTAAAACCATTATGGTCTTGTTGCCAACAATGTGATGTTAATAAAATATTTAATGAAGCTATTGGGGCTCGCCAAGGAAGTTCTTTACAAACCTTAATCCATTTAGCATGTTGACTTACCATAGAATCAATTATTCTAACAAATGATTCATAACTATGTAAAATACCATGTCTTCCAGTTAATAAGTAACCTTCTAACCAACCTTCACACATATGCTCTGATAAAAAGGAATCTAAGACTCTACCTTCTGTATCTAAATATTCATCATTATCTAATTTTTTTAAATACCATTGCCGATTTGTTTCTTCAAAAACCGCATTTAAACGATTTGATAAAGCTTCGTCGGGGCCAAATATTCGAAAGTTTTTATTTTCTTTATTAAGTTTTATAACTTCTTTTAAATAAGATCCTAAATTACGCATATCTTCACTACTCGTCTCGCCAGGATAACCAATACTTAAAGCAAATTTTTCGATATTTGGTAATTCTAAATCTTTTAATATCTTTCCCCCATTACTAACTGGATTAGCACTCATCCTTGAAAATCCTTCGGGCGCTAAAGAACGATATTTTTCTTTTAAAACGCCATTTTGGTCAAATAATTCTTCAGGATGATAACTAAGTAACCAATCATTTAATCTTTTTAGACTTTCACGATCTTTTTTGGTAACTTCAATGGGAATTTGATGAGCTCGAAAAGAACCTTCAATTTGTTTGCCATCAATTTCTTTGGGACCTGTCCAACCTTTAGGAGTTCTTAAAACAATCATTGGCCAGAATGGTCTTTTCGTGTTGCCATCACTACGCGCGGATTCTTGAATTTTTAGAATACGTTTTATTACTTCATCCATAACTTTAGCCATTTGTTCATGCATTAAAAATGGATCATCACCACTTACATAATATGGAGCCCAGCCACACCCTCTTAAAAAAGAATCTAATTCTTCATCACTTATTCGCGACAAGACAGTTGGATTAGCAATTTTATAGCCGTTAAGATTTAGGATCGGTAAAACTGCTCCATCGGTTTTTGGATTTAAAAATTTATTACCATGCCAACTAGTTGCAAGCGGTCCGGTTTCAGCTTCACCATCACCAATAATAACAGTAGCAATTAAACTAGGATTATCAAAAACCGCCCCAAAAGCATGAGCAAGACTATAACCTAATTCGCCACCTTCATTAATACTTCCTGGAACTTCAGGAGCAACATGACTAGATGTTCCACCTGGAAAACTAAATCTTTTAACAAACTTCGTAAGGCCAGCCTCATCCATTGTAATATCAGGATAAACCGCACTATAAGTGCCTTCTAAATAAGAATTAACCATTGTAGCTTGGCCAGCATGACCAGGTCCACTAATCCAAATCATATTTAAATCATATTTTTTAATAACTCGATTGCAATGAACATAACAAAAATTTTGAGCAGGAGCACTTCCCCAATGTCCTACTAATTTAGCTTTGATATCACTATATTCTAAAGGTCTTTTAAGTAAAACATTATCTTTTAAATAAAGACAAGCGGCTGAAAGATAATTAGTCGCCCGAAAGTAACCATCAATTAAATTTAATTCTTCTTTATCTAGTACTTGCATTGCAATCCCTCTATCCTAAAATAAGTATACACTAATAAAGAAAAAAATGAAAGTAAAAAACTTATCTCATCCAAATAAAAATTAATATGGATAATTTTTTATTTTTTCTAGTTTCATCTTTTTTTCGATTACTTTGTTATCATTTAGAATTTGTAAATATTCTTAATATTGCATTAATATAAGGCAATCGCATAAAAAGTTTACGTAAAGTTAAAGGTTAGAATAAGGAATGACATTAAATATAAGGTTTTCAATG
>CANQSC010000030.1 GCA_947626445.1 uncultured Bacilli bacterium | reverse complement strand
TTTCTTTTTTATAATTTTATTATCTTATAAAGTGTTATTTTTTTGGGATTAATCTCCCCACTTATTCTACACTAACCATATCAACTATTATCTTGCATTTTTTGATGATTTTTGCTATGATGTATACAGATGAAGGAAACTTCATATAATAAAAAAGGATATACTTAACTTTTGCATTAGTTAAGTACACTCCCAAAGTTTGGTTTGTGTACCTTTAACACAAATGAGTGTTGTTGGTACTTTTTTTATTAATTAAATACTAATTTTAATATTATCACTAATAAAGTGATTATTATAAAATACAAGATTCTTTCTCGTTCTTTCATAGCAACCACCTCCTTTTACATTAGTTTGATTTTATGTAAAGGGAGTGTACCTAACACTAGATAAGTATATCCAACATCATTATAGCAAACATATAATTGTTTGTCAAAATTATATTATTTTATTTTTAGAATAAATACATCCACAATAATTTTGACGATATAAATGATATTTTTTAGAATATTCAATACTTTTTAAATAACCATTTTCTTTTTTAAAATCACTAAATAAAAATTTAACATTATATTCTTTACTTAAATTACTACCTATTTCATTAATCCAATTACTTACTTTATATGGACTTACAGTTAAACTAGTTCCAAAATAAGTAAAACCTAACTCTTTTGCTTTTTTAGCTGTATAAGAAAGTCTTAAATGATAACATTTATAGCAACGTCTTCCTCTTTCTTTTTCTTCTTCTAAACCTTTAGCAATTTCTTTAAAAGATTTCCCATCATAATCGCAATCTAAAAATTTAATATTAAATTCTTTTAATAGTCTTTTTTGTTCTTCTTTTCTTTTTAGATATTCTTCTTCTGGTTCAATATTCGGATTATAGTATAATACCGTTATATCAAAATAATCTTTTAAAGCCATTAAAACAGTTGTTGAGCAAGGTGCACAGCAAGTATGTAAAAGAAGCTTTTCTTTTTTTTCTAAATTACTAATAATACTCAACATTTCTTTATGATAATTCATTTAGATCACCCATTAAAATAAACTAAACGATATTTTATCACTAGAAGAATCTAAATACAAGGTTCCTTTTTTTCCTTCTAATGTTGCATAAATGTCAATATAATTATTTAATTTATCTAAATGTATAGTATTAGTATAAACATGATTACCATCATTCATTTGTAAAAAGAATCTTGTCTCATCTATTACTACATCGCCATTTTTCCAGGGATCATAAATTATTTCACTTATTAAAGATATAACATCTTTATCTAATTTATTAAAGCCATTAATTAATTTTTCATATAATTCATCAGGTACATAATTTGTAAGAATTGGAACCCCCTGTAAATTATTAGTTTCAACTTCTTTAAAATTACTCAAAATTAAACGATTTTTATCACGATTAAAAAATAAAGGCCTTGCTTCATCAACAATAATTGTTAATTCTCCTAATAAATTCCTTTTAATTTTAACATCATTAATAAATGGATTATTTAATAAAGATTTTTTAATATTATGATTATTAACACAATAAAGACAAGGATAATCTTGATATAACGAACTATTTATGATTTCTTCATCAGTAACATAATTATTTCCTTTAACCACTATATGATTGGTGGGAATTATTTTAATCATTAAATAAATTAAGCCCATTATAATAAAAATTATCAATATTTTAAATATACTTTTCCATTTAATCTTACGTTTAATTTTTTTCTTTTTATTTTTCATATTTTCACCAATCTATTTTCATTTTATCAAAAAAAATAATATTTGAACATCTATCTATAATAAAAATGACTAAACTTAACATGTTTAGACATTCATTTTTTTCTTTCTAATTTAAATTCTTCTTCCATAAAAAATTCATTAATATTATCGATTATTTTTTGGCAAGTTTTTGTTTGAGAAAAAATGGCTCCAGTAGTTATGGTTCCTGTAAGAATTAAAGTAATTATAATTTTTCTTTTTAATCTAGTATTTACTATTACTTTGTTTAAGTTTTCTTTTTTCTCTTCTAATATTATTTTTGTTTGCCACAAATTTAAATATTCATTTTCATCTATTTTGTTTTTATATTTTTTTAAAAAAGTAAATAGTTCTCTTAAAAGATAAACTTTATGTTCAGGAATACAATCAATATAAGTATGAAGCATTTGGGCTAAGTCATAAGCATCATAAAAATCATCTAAAATAATAACATCATTTTGTTTAATAAGATCGCCCTTATTTAATAATTCTTCTAATTCTTTTTTCAATTTTTTAAATAATTTTATTTTAACTTGGTCTGTTTCATAGTTATCTTTTTTATCTATATCAATTTCTTCTTTTAGATATTGTTTACATATTTCATAAAAATTTATGCAGAATTCAAATTGTTCTTTTTTCAAAAATTATCACTCCCTTATTAATTTTTTAATTTCCGTATAAATAATATGTGCACTGTTAAAGGTGGACTCTTCATGCATTAAAGCTTTCATATGGGCTCTTTTCCTAGAATCTTCTAATAAATTATCAATTTCTTCTTCTAATTTTTTGGGTGTTATATCTTTTTCTTCTAATAATATAATACATTCTTTATTGGCTAGTTCTTTGGCATTATAGTATTGATGATTATTAGCGACATTAGGACTAGGAATAATTATCGAAGGTATTTCTAAAGCCAGAATTTCTGATAAACTACCAGCACCGGCTCTTGATACCACTATATCAGAAATTTTAAGTAAACCTGGCAATTCCTCTAAGTATGGTAAAACTTTAACATTTTTAGGAAAATTAGTATTTTTAGTAAATTCTTCATAATGCATTTTTCCGGTAATATAACATACTTCATAATCTTTACTACCAATATTCATTAAATATTTTTTAACTTTGTTATTTAGAGAATCACTACCTAGAGAACCTGCGACAAATGTAATTAATCTTTTACCAACCGTTAAACCTAATTCTTTTTTATCTTTTTTAGGCACTTTTAAGGCTTTTGCCCCACTAGGATGACCAGTATAAATAATTTGCCCATTAGTTTCAAAATATTCTTTACTTTTTAAGAAAGTTACCCCAATTAAATCGGCATATTTAGCAATCATTTTATTACTTTTACCTGGAATACTATTTTGTTCATGAATAAAAGTTTTAATATTTAATTCTTTAGCTGCTTTTAAAACCGGATAAGTAACATATCCTCCGACCCCAATAACAACATCAGGTTTAAAATCACTCATAATTTTCCGACATTTTTTAATTGCTGAATTTATACAAAAGATATTTTTAAAATCTAAAAATATATTTTTCGTAAAACCATAAATGGTAATTGGAATATACTTTATACCTAACTTAGGAATTAAATCTTTTTCCATTCGATTATGAGTACCAATATATAATACTTCTAAATTAGGTTCATTTTTTTTAAATTCATCTATGATTGCTAATGCTGGATTAATATGACCCATTGTTCCTCCAGCTGTTACAATAATTTTCAAATCAATCACCTTCTTACTAATAAGTATATCAAAATATTATTAAACTTAGACGAAAAATATTATTTATTTGACATAAACTTGGCTATTTACTTTTTTTGCTTCTTTTTTCATATACTTAATTAGAGTTGATATTTATGAATAAAAAATTTGATCGCACCCTATTTATAATGGTTTTAATAATAGCTATTTTTGGGATTGTAATGATTTATTCAGCTAGTAGTATTTGGGCTGAGTATAAATTTCATGATGCTTTTAAGTTTGTTAAAAGTCAAAGTATCTTTTTTCTTATAGGAGCTATTTTAATGTATGTAATAAGTAAAATTGATTATAATTTTTTTAAGAAAAAAGCTAATTTAATTTTAGGTATTTGTTTTATTCTTTTAACTTTAGTTTTAATACCCGGAATTGGTAGTGTGAGAAATGGTTCTAGAAGTTGGTTTGGTATTGGCGGTTTAGGTATTCAACCAAGTGAATTTGCCAAAATTGGTTTAATTATTTATACGGCTAAATATTTAAGTAGTAATAAAAAAGAATTACGAAGTATTAAAAAAGGGGTTTTACCAATTCTTTTCGTAATTATGGTTTTCTTTTTACTCATTATGTTAGAACCAGATTTTGGAACCGCAATGGTTATTGTTTTAACTTTAATATCTTTAATTTTTATCAGTGGTGTTAAAGTATCTTTTTTCTTAAAAATTGGTTTAGTTGGTTTATTAGGAATTGTAGCCTTAATTATTGTAGCACCTTACCGTATGGCAAGAATAGTTTCATTTTTAAATCCGTGGTCTGACCCCTTAGGAAGTGGGTTTCAAATTATTCAATCATTGTATGCTATTGGTCCAGGTGGACTTCTTGGTCAAGGTTTTTTAAATTCTCATCAAAAACATTTTTATCTTCCTGAACCTCAAACCGATTTTATTTTCTCAATTATTTCCGAAGAATTTGGCTTTTTAGGGGTTTTAATTGTTACAAGTTTCTTTGGTTTTATCTTTTATCGAACAGTTAAAATTTCTTTAAAAACAAATGATTTATTTGGTAAATTTTTAGCTTTTGGTTTAGGAATAGGCATTGTTATTCAAGCTGTTTTAAATTTAAGTGTAGTCATTGGTCTTATCCCAGTTACAGGTGTAACTCTACCCTTTTTTAGTTATGGCGGAAGTAGTTTATTAGTAACAATGATATCAATGGGAATAATTTTAAATATTTCAAGAAGCAAATGAAAAGAAAATTAGGATGTTGCTAATCTTCTTTTTCAGTTTCTAAATTTAATTCAATATTATCTATTGAATAACCATCTTTAACATCTTTAATATTTAAATTTTCAATAAATAAAGTTGCTTTAAAGTCTTTTTTTGATAATTCTATTGCTTCTTTTAAATCTGCATTTAAACTTAAATCTAAATTTTTAATTGGGGTCTTTAATGAAACATTATTATTAGATTTTTCACCTCTTGCTTCACTAATAATTAAAACCATATCATTACCATTTTTAACTTCTTTATCAAAATTATAATCAAGTGGTTTAATTTCTGTTAAATGAATTGATTTAGCATCATGATATAACTCTTGATATATTTCTTCGGTAATAAATGGAAAGAAAATACTAAAATCTTGTAATAATTTATATAAAATTATATATATTGTTTTTTGACCTGAATATCTTGATATTTCTCCAAATTCTTCTGGACGATATAAACGATGTTTAACAATTTCAATATAATTGTCACAGAAATTCCAAAAGAATTTTTCTAAATGATTTAAAGCAAGTCCTACTTCATATTCATCTAAATATTTTATAAAACCTTTTTCCATATCTTGGAATATTCCTAATATCCATTTATCGACATATTCAAAATCTTTAAATTCTTTATCTTTATAATCTTGTAAATGCATTTCAATAAATTTAGAAACATTCCATATTTTATTAATTAATTTTTTACCTCTTAGAAGCGTTTCTTCACTAAATACAATATCAGTACCAAGTCTTCCTGAACCGGCCCAATATCTTATGACATCAGCTGAGTATTGTTCAATTAATTTTATAGGTTCAACATTACTATTACCTTTTGATTTACTAATTTTTTCGCCTTTATCTGCCATAACAAATCCGGAAATCATTACATTATTCCAAGGACGAGTACCAAAATGATAAAAACTTTTAACAATGGTATAAAAATCCCAAGTTCTAATAATTTCTGAGGCATTAGTTCTAAGACTCATTGGTTTTAGAAATTTTTCATAATTATCTTTTTCTCCATAACGCATATTGATTAAAGGTGTTACTGAAGAAGTTGCCCAAGTATCCATAACATCTGTTTCAGGAATAAATTCGCTACAATGACAATTAGGACATTTTTCTATACTAGGTTTATCGACTATTGGATTAACAGGCAAATCTTCTTTTTTAGCAAATATTGGTTCACCACATTCTTTACAATACCATACAGGAAATGGTACGCCAAAATATCTTTGTCTTGATATGCACCAATCCCAAGCAATATTATTTACCCATTCATCATATCTATTATGCATATGTTCTGGATACCAATTAATTTCATTACCAATTTTTAAGAAATCTTCTTTATGATTCATAATATCAATGAACCATTGTTTCATTACGGCATATTCTACTTCTTTGCCACATCTTTCATGAGTTTGAACTTCATGTTCTAGTTCTTCTATTTTAACTACAAAGCCAGCTTGATCTAAATCTTCAATAATTTGTTTTCTAGCTTCTTTAATTTTTAATCCTCCATAATTTTTTATGGAATCAACAATTCGACCATCATCTGTAAAAATATATTTTAAAGGCAAATTATACTTTTTCCACCAGAAAATATCGGTTTGATCACCAAAAGTACAACACATAACTACTCCTGTACCTTTATCAGCATCAACTTTTTCATCACCAATAATTGGCACATCAACATCAATTACGGGAATATGAGCAGTTTTACCAATTAAAGAGTTATGTGCTGTATCATTAGGATTTACAAAAACACATACTATTGCTGGCAATAATTCTGGTCTAGTGGTCGCAATAATAAATTCTTCATTATCTTCAACCGTTTTAAATTTAATATAATTAAAAGTTGTTTTAATTGTTTTGGTTTCTAGTTCAGCTTGAGCAATTGAAGTTAAACATTCATTACACCATAAAGCTGGACTTTCTTTATGATAACAATGACCTTTGCTAGCTAAATCTAAAAATGATGTTTGACTAATTTTAATTGTTGATGGACTAACCGTTTTATAATGTATATCCCAATCTGTACTTACTCCCATTTTACTAAATAATTGTTGAAATTCTTCTTCATATTTATCAGTTGTTTCATAACAAAGTTTGGAAAATTCTTCTCTACCTATTTCATGGGCTTTCTTTCCTTGTTCTTTTTCAACTAATCTTTCACTTGGTAAACCATTATCATCAAACCCAAAAGGATAAAAGATATTATATCCTCTAAGTCTTTTATAACGCGCGATCATTTCTGTTTGAGAATATGAAAAAATATGTCCGATATGAATTTTGCCATTTACTGTTGGTGGTGGCGTATCAATTGAAAAAACTTCTCTTTCATCAGGTTTAAATTCATAAATTTTATTTTCTTGCCAATAATTTAACCATTTACTTTCTTTTTCTTTGGCATCATATTTCTTATCTAACATTTTAATCTTCCCTTCTAAAATAAAAAAGATGATACCAAAGGAGTCATTATAGACGGTACCATCCTTAATTTAACTTTTTTTGATAACGGATTATATCCGATTAAACTCCCTTGCAACCTTCCAAGTTAACTTTTCTTTGTTTTCACCAACCACAAAGTCTCTATTAAAAGTATTTGCTTGTACTCCTCAAGTTCATCATTTACATTTTCTATTTTACAAGATATTATTTTATTATGCAAGTATTAATTTTTCATTAATTTTAATTTAATTTAAATTGATATTTTAATTTTACAGTATTAAAATTATTATTAGAAAGTGTTGGTTATTTTTATGAATAAAATATTAAATTTTACTAATTTAAATGTAAGAGTTGATAGCACTTTAAAAAAAGAAGCTGAAGAATTATTTAAAAGACTTGGACTTAATATGAGCATTGCTATTAATGTATTTTTAAGTCAAAGTGTAAGAGAACAAGCCATACCTTTTGAAATACATAGCGATAAACCTAATAAAAAATTACTTAAAGCCTTAAAAGAAGCAGAAGAAATGGAAAAATACCCTGAAAAACACAAAGGGTATCATGATATTGAAAAATTTTTAAAAGATTTAGAAAATTAATTATGTTTAATATTAAAAGGCAACAAGTAAATTTTAATAAACTTGAGTATGTACCATTTAAAAACTTTGACTTTAAATACTCTTCTATTTTGCTTCTAACAATAATTATTGTAATGTTTTTTGAAGTTTTAATACTTCTTGTTCGGTTAACCCCGTGGCTTCAGTTATATAATTAATATCAGCTTTCATTTTTAAAAGTTTTTTTGCAACATTAGTTACACCAATTGCTTGATTTTTTCTAGCTTCCCATTCTTCTCTTGCAAAATCCTTCCTAGTTTCTTCATTATTTAAAAATTCCTTTAGACATTCAGTTATGCTCATTAAGACATCATCTCCTTTACTTATTTTTTTCATTTCTTTTATACTTTTGGCATTAAATAGTCTAAAATATTTATTTAATTTATCATTTACACCTACATTATAATCTTCTTCTTTTATTTTGTCAAGATTTATAAAATAGATAATAAAATCATCATCTAATATACCAAATATTTTTCTATCAATATCTAATAGTCCATATTTACTAAATCCTATATTACCAGCCATTTTTCCACAAATATTAACTTGAATGACTCTTTTGGGAAGATATTCGCTACCCCTTTTAATCTGGGTTCCATATATTCTAAAAGCATAGCTTTTACTTTTATTAGCTTCTCGTTTTCCAAAAACTGAATAAGCTTCTAGATTAAGTATAACATCATTAAATTCAGCAACAATGTCACATCTTAACTTTTTATCGTTATATTCAGTTTCTGGCAAAACATCTTCACTTTTAAGTAGTACGTCTTCATGTCTATATTTAGTATTAAAAAAAGCATTAATAAAATCAAGAGCATATTCTTCTTTACTAAAAACATGATTAAAACATTTATCTTTAAATAATGGGTGAAATTTTTTTGCCATTTAAACCCTCCTTTCTGAAATCCATTAAAGCAAAGAAAAAAATAAATAGCAAAATACCAATTTTGAAATTTAGGTTAAAATTGGCTAACGAATTTTCAAAATTGGTCTAGCGAATTTTCAAAATTGGCAAAAAAAATAATACCAATTTTCAATTTTGGTATATTTTTTTATTTAACGTAAATTTACATTATTTTACAATATTATTTAATTTTAATGCTTAATAGGAATTAAATTGTTTTATTAATTTTCTTATTCATCTTGGGAATTTTCAGTATTTGCTGAAGTAGATTCCTTATCATCTTTGTCTTCTTTATCTTCTTTTGGTTTAACATATGGTTTAGTTGTATCAATAACTTTTTTAGCATCATATTCATGGTCATTTTTCGCTACTTCAACAATAATATTTTTATTATCAAAAGTAATATTAAAGGCTTTTATTCCATCACCATAATATTTATCAATATTTAGAAGAATATTTTCTGCTGTATTATTTACTGGTTCTTCAGCTCCATATGCCCAGATACTTAAATAAGCTTTTTTATCTTTTTCATTTCTACTAACTGCCGCATAATAGTTATCATATAATTCAATATATTCATAACCATTTCCATCACTATCTTTATCAAAAGCAGATACATAATATTTATTATCTTTAATGTATTTTAAATTAGAACGATTATAATCAACTATTGGACCATTTTTAGCAGTTGTAAGAACTCTTCCACCAACATCAGCTAAGAAATAACTACCATTAGTTTCAATAACATAATAATCACCTAAACGTTTTAAACTATTATATTTAAATTCTAATTGAACATCTACGGAATTAGGACTTATTTTAGCTAGACCATAACTTCCAGATCTTTCAGACTCCGCAATATAATAGAAAGGTCCATTTTCAACATTACTTATTTTATCAGCTTTATTATAGATTTTAGCATCAACTTTAGTATACCAAGCTTTCGTACTTCCTTCTTTTAAATCATATAAAACAATAGATTCATTTCCATCTCTAATAAAGATATAACGATTATAAAATATTGGTAAGATTCCTAATTCACCATTATTATGTTTTTCTTTTTCATTAGCAGTATTTTCTGTAAGTAATGATTCTGTTGCCGGCGTACAATTATTTAAAGAAGGATTATTAGATTCAGTATTATTTTTATTATTACATACATAAGAACCTAATAAATTTTCTTTTTGCTCATCACTATAGATATATAGTTTACCATTTAAATAATTCATAAATGGTAATGATGAAGAAAATATTCCATCGGCTAAATTAAGGGTAATAGTTTCTAAATCATCAATATCATCTTCATATATTGTTAAGATTAAATTTTTATCATATATTTCAGCATCAAATGATTTTTCAGTTTTAATTAATTTTTTATCTTTATATGTTGCAATTGGATTAAAAGTATTATTTTTAATAGCAATACCATCTAAATTCATTGGATGTTTATCATAATCAGTAACATATAATTGCATTTCTCTAGCAAATATAACATATTTGTCAAGTAATAAAGCAAAATCTCCTTTACCTACTTCTTTACCATGATAATCTAAGACAGTATATTGATTTTCAACATTTTTGATTTTTAAATGTTCTTTATTAGCTCCAACAATTGGATCTGACATCGCATTAGTAAGTATTTCATTACCTTTATTAACTAAATAGAAACTGCCATCTTTTTTAGCTACTAATCTTTCTAAATCTTTATCATCTTCTAAAATACCTAAATAATCATAATCATAATTTATAGTTGTTTTAGCTTCATCATCACTAAATGTAACCAAGCCATATTTATTATCCATATTTTTTAGAATAACTACATCATCAACAAAATCATAAGCTTTAACTAATAAAAATTCTTCTTTAACTTCATTATCTTTCATATCATATAATTTGATAATATCATCATTTTCACTTTTATTATCAAAGACAAAGACAAAACGTTCATTATAAATTTTACTTCTAGTATTTATTTCTTCACCATCATCATTAACTTTTTTTAAACCATCAAATTGGTCATCATTAGTTAAATAAGCAACAAAACATTTATTTTCATCTTTATTAACACATTCATAAGTGCCAATTTCTTCATCATCTTCTAAGAAATGTAAAACTCCATTTTCATAACGATAATTATCTTCTTCCACTATTACATCAGGAACATCTTGTTTTGGAGCTTCTTTCTTTCTTGTTAAGAAGAATATTCCTACCCCAATTAAAATAAGAACAATAATACTTACAATAATAACTATTATTTTATTTCTCTTAGATAATTTAAGCCATTTATCTTTTAATTTTTTAAAAATGTTTTCTTTCTTATCTTTTTTCTTTTCATTGGGCTCAACAATCATGGTATCATCAGGCATATGAAGTTGTTCTATTTCTTCTTGAAATTGTAAATCAGCTTCAGCCATATTTTCATCAACAATTTCTTCAATACTATTTATTGCTGATTCAGTTAATTCATCTAGATTTAATACTTCTTTAGTTGTGTGTAAAGATTCATTTTCATCTTTCATTTTTAACACGCTCCTACTATAAAAATTATTATACTAAACTTTATTTTATTTCGCAATAGAATTTTAAAAAGAAGGTTACCATGAACCTCCTCCGCCTCCTCCAGAACCACCTCCAGAGAAGCCACCTCCGCTACTTGATGAACCACCAGAAGAAAATCCTCCACTTCCACCAGAGCTTGGTTTAACACCGGTAAAACTTCTAGTATCATTAATAGTATGCGTTATAAAATGATTAAAACGATAAAATTCAAATTCCGGACCATAATACCAATTAGGAGCTTGTAAATTAATTGCTTCAAATTTATTTATCCAAGTATCAGATATATCTAAGACATAAGTATATGGTAATATCTCATAAAAGTATTCCGGATTTTCTAAGACTAATTTTTCTAACTGTTCTTTTTCAACAGTTTCTAAAAAGTTTTTAAAACCTTTAATTTTTCCTAAAACCTCCATTCCATATTTATTTCTTTTAGGCATAAAATTATAGATTATAGCCATTAAAATTAAACAAATTATAGCTACGATAAAACTTGTTATTAAATATGGAAAAATACCGACTATAGCTCCAATCATTCCTAAGAAAAAGATTGATGAATGAATGATAATAAAAACAGCTAAAAATATTGATTTTGTTTTAATAATCATTTTATAAAATGGTGTATAAAATAATATTAAAGCAATTGGCATAATTCCAAACATTAAATAACCATTAACAGCTAAAGGTAGTAAAAAGGTAAAAACAACAGTTAAAATCATTAAGAATAAATTATAATTAGCTTTTTTAGCTACAGCTTTATCAAAGATTAAGTCATGATTTTCTTTACTCATAATTTTTCCTTTTAGTCTTTCCGTAGTTCGATAAAAATTATCATATAAATCATTTGAAGTAACTTTAGTAGTACCATATTTAAATAAACCAGCCATAAAAATTTTTTCTAAATTATTATCACCATCATAATCTTTTAATTTAGTTATTTCAAAATCATTTTTACTAAGTAAAGAAGTATTTTTTCTTTCACTAATTTTTACATAACCTTTATTAGCTAAATATATTAATAATGATGTAACATCTTTATCTCTAACATTACCACGATACATATATCCTAATTCTAAACTATTTAAATTATCAGGAGGATAAAATTCAACTGTTTCAATAGCTTTTTCATCACGTCCATAAATAAACCAAAGAATAAATGATAATATTAAACTTACAATACTAATGATAATACTTAAATCTTCAAGATTAAATCTTTTCTTAAAATAACCTTCTTCTAAGGGAATTCTAATTGTTAAAGCTTCATGAGCAGATAAAAGGCCATTATAACTTCCTTTAATAATATTGCCATCAACTTGATAGGTTATATCATTACTATTTATTGTTCCATAACTTCCTCTAGAAAAGCCCATTTTAGTTGCATCAAAACTTTTAGGCATTTCAATATTAAAAGTTACATTACTTATTGTGGTATCCCAATCAGTTCCAATAAGATTAAAATAAAATTCATCAAAATTTTTATTTTTTTCACTTCTAAATAAATCATAAGTATAATTAATCATATAAGTATGTAATCCCGTAACATAATTATATGCTGAACCAATTTTAATAAAATATAAACCACTTTCATTTGAAGTTTCAAATGGAGCATCAACACTGACATTTTTAACTTTAGCATAAGTTTTATCAGTACTGCCATCAGCTCTTACTACTTCATTTTTTAAGGGAATTGAACGATATATACCATGTTTTTGTACATTAAAATTAGCTGTTATATTTTCAGTAATATCATAAGAATTATCTTCATTTACTTTAATATATATTTCATATTTATCAATAGTATAATCATAAGCTTTAACCGTAAAAGGAATTATTAAAAGAATAAAAGTTACTATAATTTTTTTCATAAGCTAACCTCAACATTAGTTTTTTCTTCTTTTTCAGCACTAAACATAGGATAAGTTTTAAATTTAAATATTTTAGCAAATAAATTATTAGGAAAAACCATTAATTTATTATTTAAAATTCGTACAGTAGC
>CANQSC010000029.1 GCA_947626445.1 uncultured Bacilli bacterium | reverse complement strand
CAAAATTAACAAAAAAAGCCTTTAAATACTGGCTTTTTTTAAAAATGTACACATAACTAAAATGTACACATAAGGTAATATTATATAATTATCGTAGGATAGGGTGATTATATGAAGCTAGAAAAATATGAAGATAAGAGCAGGAAAAAAAGAAAAATTGTTATAATAAGTATAAGTGTAATAGTATTAATAAGTATATCATTCCTTTTATATAAAACCTTTGCGTCCCTTACGGAAAGTGCCGAATTTCCCATGATGAAAGGCCAAGTAGATTATTTTGGTAATAGTGATGTTTACTTTGCATTCTATCAAGGAGATAAAAAATTAGAAGAAATGCCAAAAAAAGATAATGAAGAAAATTTAGTATTTGATCACGCTGAATGTGATAATGGAGCAAGTATCGAATGGAATAAAGAAGAATGGGCTCCATTAGTAAAAAAATTAAAACAAGCAAAAACTAAATGTAGTTTATATTTTAAAAAATCATTTGAAAAAGAATTAGTAAAGTGTGGACAATCTGGAATTAGTGCCACAGAGTGTATTAAAAATAATGCAAATTTAGATACAGTAAATTTAATGACTGATGATACAAATGAAGCAAATATAAGATATGTAGGAGCAAGTCCAAATAACTTTATCGATATAGGTGATAAAGATGGTGATGGTAATCCAATTTTATGGAGAATAATTGGAGTTATGAATAATATAACCAATCTAGATAATGGTGGAAGGCGGGAAAGTTTGTTAAAAATAATCAGAGCAGAAAGTATTGGAGATTATAGTTGGGATAGTAGTTCATCAGGAATAAATACGGGTCATGGAGTAAATGAATGGAGCGAGGCAGATGTAATGAAACTATTAAATCCAAATACCGTATATAGTGGTACACCAGCAATAGGGGGAAGCTTGTATTGGAATAGAGGAAGTGGAAATTGTTATAATGCACGAAATGAAGGAAATTCAACATGTGACTTTACAAGTAGTGGACTAAGTGAAACTGCCAAGAACAAGATAGTAAAAGTAAGATGGAATACCGGAACAGCAGGAGAAACATATGATTCATCAAATGGTTATGGAAAAATAACGGCTAAATACATGTATGAAAGTGAGCAAAGTAGTCATAATGGAAAAGAACAATGTGAAAATACAAAAGGAGTCGAATGTAATGATGAAATATCAAGAAAAACAACATGGGATGGCTATGTAGGCTTAATGTATCCCTCAGATTATGGCTATGCTGTAGGAGGAGAAACAAGAGATGTCTGTTTAGAAAGAAGTATGACTTATTATAATGTAAACTGTTATGAAAATGATTGGCTATTTAAAGGTAGTGATGTATGGACAATGATTCCAGTACCTAATTCTACATTTGCTTACTTTGCATTTCGATTGCGTTCTGCTGGAAATATTTATAATGAATACTGTAGTAATTTACATTGGATCATGCCGGTTGTATATATCACGCCATCTACAAAAATTATTGGTGGAACAGGCGAAATAGATTCACCCTTCATTGCCCAATAAATTATTATTGCTACTAATCATGTTTCTTTTGTACGTAACTTCATTGATAAGTATTTTAAAAATAATTATAAATGTTAAATACTTTCTTTCTTTATTAATTTAGAATGGATGACTATTCTTTTATCTCCTAAACCATCTAAACATGTTGATAAAGTAAGAATTTTATCATTTTCATTAATAGAAGTATTAAAATTAAAAATACTTCTATTTTTCATAGTTTGAACAAAATTAGTAAATTCATTATTAATAAAATGAGTTTTAATGTATTCTTTTTCAGCTGGTATAGTATATACACTAAAAATTTGAAAAAGCATTTTATTATTAGTTGTTGTTAAATAAATTAAATGATGATTTTGGTCTTGAAACCAATTTTCATCTAATAATTGTTTTAGAGAAGTAAACATAGAATTATCTAATCTTCGGTGTCCATAAATAATGGAATTTTTATTTAAATCATTTAATTTATTGCGATAATCACTAAATATGGAACCTGCTTTATTATAATTTTTATTAAAGTCATGGTCTAAATAAAAATCATTATTAGTTGTTTGCACTACAGGATAATTAACACTAGTGCCCCCAACAACTAAATAGGCCACTGTATCGGAATTTTGTTCTTTGTATTCATTTAAATTAACATCTAAAAAGGGATAATCAAGATAATTAAAAGTAGAGTCATTTCCATCAGTTGGGGGATTATAGATTATTGGTTTAGAAAAAGAATTATAGATATTTTGATTTTGATAATTGTCTTGTAACCAAAAAAATAAATAACTAACTAAACTAAAAGTAATTAAAAGAGTTAAAAAAGTTTTTAAATTATAGATTTTTTTCATTTTCTTCACCATTATAATTATATTGTCATAAATTAGGATATTTTATACTATATTAGCACTCGATATTGACAAGTGCTAATATATGTTATATAATCTATTTGATTTTAAAGGAGGTATGTTTTATGTATGAACAAAATAATGAATTAGAAAATGTTTTAGAAAAATATGGACGAGATATTACTAAGAATGTTTCTGATAATAAAGTAGATCCGGTTATTGGCCGAGACGAAGAAGTTAGAAATGTTATTAGAATTTTATCAAGGAAGAGTAAAAATAATCCGGTTTTAATTGGAGAACCAGGGGTTGGTAAAACGGCTATTGTCGAAGGTCTTGCCCAAAGAATTATTAAAAAAGATGTTCCCAATAGTTTAAAAGACAAAACCGTATGGGAACTTGATTTAGGTTCTTTAGTTGCTGGGGCTAAATATCGAGGAGAATTTGAAGAAAGATTAAAAGCAGTTTTAAAAGAAATTAAAAATAGTGATGGTAAAATAATTATGTTTATTGATGAAATTCATATGATTGTTGGTACTGGTGCTGAAGGAACAATGGATGTAAGTAATATGTTAAAACCAATGCTAGCTAGAGGGGAAATCCATGTTATTGGGGCAACTACTTTAAATGAATATCGTAAATATATTGAGAAAGATGGAGCTTTAGAAAGACGTTTTCAAAAAGTTTTAGTTAGTGAACCAACTGTAGAAGATACCATAACTATTTTAAGAGGTTTAAAAGAACGTTTTGAAATTTATCATGGGGTATCAATTAAAGATAATGCTTTAATTGCGGCGGCAACATTATCTGACCGTTATATTACTGATCGCTATTTACCAGATAAAGCTATTGATTTAGTTGATGAAGCTTGTGCGACCATTAAGATGCAACTTGATAGTGAACCAGCTTCCCTAGATAATTTAAAAAGAAAAATAATGAGTTTAGAAATTGAAAAAGAAGCTATTAAAAAAGAAAAAGATGAATTAAATAAAAAACGTTTAGAAGAAATAAATGAATCTTTAGAAAAACTAAAAGCCGAAGAACATGAATTAAGAAATAAATGGGAAACTGAACAAAAAAATAAACAAGATATTAATAAGAAAAAAGAAGAATTAGAACAAGCTCGTTTTAAATTAGATCAAGCTAAAAGTGACTATGATTTAGAAACTGTTGCTAGATTACAACATGGACTTATTCCCAAATTAGAAACCGAATTAAAAACCTTACAAGAAGAGATTAAAGATGGTATGTTATCTGATGTCGTTGATGATGAAAAAATTGCCATGATTATCTCTCGTTGGACCAATATTCCAATTAGTAAATTAGTTAGTGGTGAAAAAGATAAATTACTTAGTTTATTTAATAATTTAAAGATGAGGGTTATGGGTCAAGATAATGCTTTAAAACTAGTAAGCGATGCGATTATAAGAGCAAGAAGCGGAATTAAAGACCCTAATAAACCAATTGGTTCCTTTATCTTTTTAGGGCCTACTGGTGTTGGTAAAACCGAAGTAGCTAAATCACTTGCTTATGAATTATTTGATGATGAACGTCACATGATTAGAATTGATTGTTCAGAATATATGGAAGCCTTTAATGTCTCTCGTTTAATTGGAGCTCCTCCAGGATATGTAGGATATGATGAAGGTGGTGTATTAACCGAAGCTGTTAGACGTAACCCTTATAGTATTGTATTATTTGATGAAATAGAAAAAGCTCATAAAGATGTCTTTAATATTTTACTTCAAATTTTAGATGATGGACGTCTTACTGATAGTCAAGGAAGAACAGTTGATTTTAAAAATACCATTATTATTATGACGAGTAATTTAGGTAGTGAATATATCTTAGATAATGAAGAAAATGCTCATGAGTTAGTAATGGATGCTTTAAAAAATGCTTTTCGGCCTGAACTTATCAATCGAATTGATGAAATTATTATCTTTAATTCTTTACCTAAAGAAGTTATAGGTGATATTGTCGATAAAATAATTAAAGAAATCGAAAATCGTTTAAAAAATTATCATCTTAAAATTAATATAAGTGAAGAAGCTAAAAATAAAATAATTGAAGAAGCTTATAATCCTAATTTTGGCGCTAGACCAATAAAAAGATATGTAACTAGTCATATAGAAAATTTACTTGCTCATGAATTAATAAATGAAGATTTAAAAATAAATACTATTTTTAATATCAAAGTTAAAAATAATGAATTTATTATTGAAAGAACATCTAATTAAAGTTGTTCTTTCTTTTTTTATTAAAAAGCATTTTCAAACATTTGTATTTGTGGTATAATGTAATTATCTTGGAGGGTGATAAAAATGAAGTTTAATAATTTGAAAGATTTAATTTTATATCAAAGTGAAAATACAAATAAAACTATTGAAGTTTTATATGATGATGAAGATTTTTGGTTAACTCAAAAAACAATGGGAGAATTGTTTAATGTTAAGCCAAATACAATAAGCTACCATTTAAATGAAATATATGAATCAAAAGAATTGTTAAAAAATTCAACTAATCGAAAAATTCGACAAGTTCAAAAAGAAGGAAAACGTAATGTTGAAAGAGAGTATGATTTTTATAGTTTAGATGCCATTATAGCTGTAGGATATCGGGTAAATTCTAAAGAAGCTACTAATTTTAGAATATGGGCAACTAATACTTTAAAAGAATATATTAAAAAAGGTTTTGTTTTAAATACTGAATTATTAAAAAATGGACCTAAATTTGGGAAAGATTATTTTGATGAATTATTAGTTAAAATTAAAGAAATAAGAGCAAGTGAAAGAAGATTTTATCAAAAGATAACTGACATTTATAAAGAGTGTAGTTATGACTATGATAAAAATAGTGATATTACTAAAGAATTTTATAAAAACGTTCAAAATAAATTACATTATGCTATTACAACAATGACTGCCCCTGAAATTATAAAATCACGAGCTGATTCTAAAAAAGAATATATGGGGCTTTCTACTTGGAAAAATGCTCCAGATGGAAAAATACTTGAAACTGATGTAGTAATTGCTAAAAATTATTTAACTGAAGAAGAAATTAAAGAGTTAAATAATCTTGTTTCAATGTATTTAGATTTTGCTGAACGACAAGTTAAACTAGGACATATTATTTCTATGAAAGAATGGAAGGAAAAATTAGAATTATTTTTGCAATTAAATGAGTATAACATTTTAAAAGATAATGGTAAAATTTCTAGAGAAATAGCTGATAAGTTTGCCCTAGATGAATATGAAAAATATCGAGTTGTTCAAGACCAAAAATATATTTCTGATTTTGATGAATTAATAATTGAAACTAAAAGTATTGAGTCATCAAAATAATTTTTTTTTACCAAATATTAGCAATCATTTGTTCGTGACAACAGCAAACTTTTGTGCTATATTTATGATGGTGATAAAGATGAGCTTAGAAGAAAAACTAAAAATTCTTGCAGATTCAGCTAAATATGATGCTTCATGTTCTTCATCGGGTAGTACTAGAACAAATGATAATGGTCTTGGTAATGCTTCTTTTAGCGGAATTTGTCATTCTTTTTCTAGTGATGGTAGGTGTATTTCCCTTTTAAAAATCTTAATGACTAATTGTTGTATTTTTGATTGTAAGTATTGTATTAATAGAAGAAGTAATGAAGTAAAAAGAGCCATATTTACACCGGAAGAAATTTGCGAAATAACGATTAATTTTTATAAACGCAATTATATTGAAGGTTTATTTTTAAGTTCGGGAATAATTAAAAGTCCTGATTATACGATGAATAAATTAATTGAAACAATTAGTTTATTAAGACGCAAATATCATTTTAATGGCTATATTCATGTTAAAGCTATACCTGGAGCTAGTAATTATTTACTAAAAAAATTAGGCAGTTTAGTCGATCGTATGAGTGCCAATATTGAACTTCCAACAAGTGATGGCTTAAAACTTTTAGCCCCTAATAAAAATCATCAAAAAGTTACCGATATCATGCAAACTATAAAAGAAAATAAAAGTAAAAATTTTGTTAATGCTGGTCAAAGTACCCAAATGATTATTGGGGCAACTAAAGAAAGTGATTACAATATTTTAAAAATGAGTAGTAATTTATATGATAAATATCATTTAAAAAGAGTGTTTTATTCAGCTTATGTTTCGGTTAATAAAGATAATTATTTACCAACTTTAAAACTACCACCATTAAAAAGAGAACACCGTCTATATCAAGCCGATTTTTTATTTCGATATTATAATTTTAAAGTTGATGAATTATTAGATGAAGATAATCCAAATTTTAATATCTTACTAGATCCAAAAGTAACGTGGGCTTTAAGAAATTTAAATCGTTTTCCATTGGAAGTTAATAAAGCCAATTATTTTGAATTATTAAAAGTTCCCGGTATTGGACCAACAAGTGCCAAAAAGATAATTTCTAATCGTAGGTATTATACCTTAGAATATAATGATTTAAAAAAATTAGGAGTAGTTTTAAAAAGAGCTAAATATTTTCTTTTATGTAATGGTAAGTATTTTATGAATCAAGAATATTTTACGAAAAATTTTATTGAAACAAATCTTTTATTAGAAGAACATGAAAGTAAAAATATCAAGAAAGTTCAATTGAGTTTATTTAATGAATAATTTTGATGTTTATTTATATGATGGTAGTTTTTATAATTTATTAAATACCATTGAAGTTCTAATAAAAGAAAAAATAAAACCAAGTAAAATAGTTAATGAGAGTGTTTATATAAATGATTTATTTAGTAATGTTAGAAAAAAGTCTTTAAGTAATAGAGATGATTTTGCTAAAAAATTAAAAAAGATTTCTTTAAGATTTTATAATATTATTTATGATGTTTATTTATCAGATAATCAAAATAAAGAATTAATTATCTATTACTTTATCTTAAATGGTTTAAAGTATGGAGAAAAGATTTTATATTTAAGAAAATTAAAATGTGTTAATGAAGCTTTAAATATTAGTAATTATGTCCATAGAGAAGCTCATAAATTGAAAGGGTTTGTTAGATTTAAAAAATTAGAAACTAATTTTTATCTAGCGTATATATCTCCAACTAATAATGTTATCGAATATTTATCTAATCATTTTAAAAAAAGATTATCTAATGAATCATGGATGATTTATGATTTAAAAAGAGATTTACTAAGTATTCATACTAAGAAAAAGTATATGATAATAAAAGTAAGTGATTTAGAAAAAAATAAATTAAAGTTTAGTAGTGATGAAAAGGATTTTGAAAATTTATGGCTTACTTTTTATCAAACTATCGCTATAAAGGAAAGAGAAAATAAAAGATGTCAAATGAATTTTATGCCTAAGAAATATTGGCCTTATATGATAGAAATGAGTGATGAATGTGTTAAAAGTAATTAATGATGAAGAATTTAAAAATAAATTAGTTGAAAGTATTAATTTATTATGTAATCCGGTTATTAAAACTTTAGGTCCAATGGGTGAGAATGTTTTAATT
This sequence comes from uncultured Bacilli bacterium, assembly GCA_947626445.1. GTDB lineage: Bacteria > Bacillota_I > Bacilli_A > RF39 > UBA660 > Ventrenecus. Next base: position 6,010 of record CANQSC010000029.1, on the reverse strand, counting down.
TCTTGTAGTGAGAAAGAACCATTTATTACTAATGATGGCGTTACGATTGCTAAAAATATCTGTAGTGAAGATAAAGAAGTTAATAGTATTTTAGCAATTTTAAAAGAGGCAAGTTTAAAAACTGACGAAGAAGTAGGAGATGGTACAACCACAACTTTAGTTTTACTTAAATCTTTAATATTAAATGGTTTAGAAAAAATAAAAGAAGGATGTGAACCTTTAAAATTAAAAAAAGAATTAGATGAATATTTAAATCAAATATTAGAATTATTAGATAAAGAAAAGAAAATGCCTACTAAAGAAAATTATTTAGATATAGCGTCTACAAGTGCTAATGATATTGAAGTTGGAAGTTTCCTAGCTAAAATATTTTTAAAAACTAAAGATGAAAAAGCTATTAAAATTAAAGAAAGTAATAATACTAAAACTTATACTGAAAAAATAAATGGCTATTATTTTGAATCAGGTGTTTCTAGAAAAATTTTTTTAATGAATCAAAATGAAATTGTCTTAAATAATTGTTATGTTTTACTTCTTGATTATTATTTAGATAATCTTAATAGTTTAAATGATATTTATAATATGATGATTGAAAACAAGACTAATTTAATTATTCTTGCTGATTCTTTTAGTGAAGATGTAATTGAAACAACTATTGATTTAAATTCTAATAATGATTTTAAAATTATTTTAATTAATTCGATTGATTATGTAGAAAAGAAAAAAGAAGTTTTAGAAGATTTAGAAATTATTACGAATGCTAAAATAGTTAAATATCAAAATTTACCAGATATTAATGATTTAGGTTTTTCTAAACAAGTAAAATGTGAGTTAGATAAAACAATTGTAATGACTACTAATGCTAAGAATTTAAAAGCTCATTTAAAAAAATTAGAAAAATTAGCTTTAAATATTAAAGAACCTTTTTATTTAGAAAATTTAAAAGAAAGAATTAATAATTTAAAAAATAAGATCATTTTTATTTATGTTGGCGGTTATACTAAAATTGCGAAAAAAGAACTTATAATGCGTTATACAGATGCGTTGTGTTCATTAAGTAGTTGTCAAAAAGGTATATTGTATGGAAGTGGTTTAAAGCTTTTAAAAGTTAGTGAAAAAATTCCTGATAAAATGATTAAAGAAGTTTTAGAAAGTCCTCTTAGACAAATAATGAAAAATAATAATTTATCTGCTGATAAAATTATTAAAGAAATTAAAGAAAATAATTATCAAAAATTATATAATGTTAAAAATAATTGTTTTGAAAATATTTATGAAACTAAAGTATTAGATGCTTATTTAGTAGTTAGAAAAACTCTAGAGACTGCTTTTTCCATTGCCAGTATGTTACTTACAACATCATCTTTAGTTATTAATGAACAAGAAAATAAAAATATAATAGAAATCTAATTTTGATAATATTTTAAAAGAAGAAAAAGGTTTGCAAAAAGCTTAAGTCTAATGTATAATACTAAACATGAAAGGACGTGCTATATATGGCAAAAAATACAGAAAAAATTACAATTAAAATTGAAGGAGAAGAATGGCAAAAAGCCTTAGATAAAACTTTTAAAAAGAAACAAAAAGATGTTAAGATTGATGGTTTTAGAAAAGGTGCTGTACCTAAAGAAGTTTATTATGAAAAAGTTGGTATTGAATCGTTATATATGGATTCTTTAAATGATGTTGCTGATAATGCTTTTAGAAAGGCTTTAAAAGAAGCAAAAATAAAACCTATTATTGAACCAGGAATTGATGTAACTGATGTTAATAAAGATTGTGCAACTTTTGAAATTACTTTAGTAGGTAAACCTGATATTACTTTAGGAGCTTATAAAGATTTAAAAATTAAAAAAGAAACAGCTAAAATTACTGATGAAGAAGTTGCAAATGAAATTGAACATTTAAGAAATGAATTTGCCGAAATAAAAGTTAAAGAAGATGGTAAAGTAGAAACTGGTGATACAGCTGTTATTGATTTTAAAGGATTTGTTGATGGTAAAGAATTAGATGGTGGTTCTGGAGCTAACTATCCATTAGAAATTGGTTCAAAAACTTTTATTCCTGGCTTTGAAGATGCCGTTTTAGGAATGAAAGTTGATGAAACTAAAACAATTGATTTAAAATTTCCCGATAACTATACTACAGATTTAGCTGGTAAAAAAGTTAAATTTGATGTTACCGTAAAAGAAATTAAAACTAGAATTTTACCTGAAATAGATGATGATTTCTTTGAAGATTTAGGTTATGATAAAGTAACTAATGAAAAAGAATTAAAAGATGAAGTTAAGAAAATCCTAATGGAAAGAAAACAACAAGAACTTGATGATAAATATATTGAAGATATTTTAAGTAAAGCATCTGATAATATGAAAGTAGAATTAGATGAAGAAATTATTCATGATGAAATTCATCGTTTAATGAGTCAATTTGAAGAACAATTAAAAATGCAAGGTTTAACATTAGATCAATATTTTGAATTTACTAAAATGACTCATGATGATTTACATAAAAATATGGAACCAGAAGCTATTAAAAGAATTAAATATCGTTTCTTATTAGAAGAAGTTGCTGAAAATGAAAAAATTGAAGTAACTGAAGAAGAAGCTGATAAAGATGCAGAAGAAATGGCTAAAAATTATGGCATTACTAAAGATGAATTAATGAAAGCATTTGGAAGTAAAGAAGTATTAATGTATGATGCTAAAATGCGTAAAACATTAGATTTCTTAAAAAATAATTAAAGAGTTTACAAAAGAACTGTAAATTCTTTTTTCATTATAAAATTGATTTTAGATAAAGAGACTGAAAATAAAGAAAGTGTGGGTCAAATTAGTATTCATGTATTTATTACTGTGGTACATTTAATAGTTGTATCGTCACTAGGATTACCAGGTGATGAATCTTGGCAAAATGTAAGTTATGATTAAAAAATAATTTGATTATAAAATTTAAATAAAAAAGCCTTATTGAAAGAATACAGGCTTGTTAGTAGAAATTTTGGTTTCTACTTTTTTAATTGGTGTTTCAATTATTTTAGTTGTTTTTGTTGTTACTTTTGGTTTTTCCATAAAAACTTTCGCAACTTTAAAAGCCTCTTTAGCATTTTTAACCATTGGTTTTGCTTTCATATATAGGGGTATAACTTGATTAGCAAAATTTAGAGTTCTATTTATTCTGCCTATCATACTTGTTAAAGTTAAAGCTCTTCCTGGATACATAAGACCACTTCCTATAATATTTTATGTCAAACTTTAAAAAATAGATAATGCAAACATATTGTAAAAATAAAAGTTCTTTGTTAAGATTAAATAAAGGATTTGAGATAATGATAAATGTTATAGTATTAATTATAGGTTTTATATTAGGAATATGTTTTGATTATATTGGTAGTAAATTACCATTAAAAAAAACAAAAAGAAATTTTAAATTTAGTATCTTAACTATTATTATTGGCATTTTAAATAGTATATTATCATTATTCTTTTATAATTATTATGGTTTTGGTTATAATTTTATTATAAGTATTGTTTTAAGTTCTTTATTAATATTAATTTTTATTAGTGATATTAAATATTTTATTATTTTAGATTCACCATTAGTTATTAGTTTTATAATTATCTTTATAAGTAAATGGCTATTTTTTGATTTAAAAACATCATTATTAAGTATCTTAGATGGTTTAATTTTATTTTTATTTATGTTATTAGTTGGTTATTTAGGAACCAAATTATTTAAAAAAGAAAGTCTTGGTGGAGGAGATATAAAATTATCTTTTATTATAGGCTATACTTTAGGACTTCCTTTAGGATTTACTTCTTTAGCATTGTCTACTTTTCTTGCCTTACCATATGCTTTATATAGTATGTTTACAAATAAAGAACATGAAGTTGCTTTTGGACCTTTCTTAATATCAGCTTTATGGATGGTATTTATATTTAGTGATAAATTTACTAATTTAATTAATTTTTTATTTAAATAATGTTATAATGACTTAAGAGGAAGTGGTTATTTTGAGTATGTGGATTGTATGGTTAGTTGTGGTTATTTTGTTAGTTGTAATTGAAGCTATGACAGTTAATTTAGTAACTATTTGGTTTATTATAAGTGGAATTGTTACGGTGTTTTTATCTTTTTTCTTAAATGATTTAATTAGTCAACTTGCTATTTTTGTATTATTAGGTATTTTATTAATGATTTTAACTAAACCAGTTATAGAAGAAATGAAAAAGAATAAAGAAGAAAAATTAAATTTAGAGAGAATTATTGGGATGGAAGGCGTCGTTATTAAAGAAATTAAGAAAAATGTAATAGGGGAAGTAAAAGTTGATGGAAAAACTTGGTCTGCTATAGCTGATAAAAAAATTCCTGTTGATTCTGATATTGTAGTAGAAGAAATTAGGGGTGTTAAGTTAGTAGTTTCTAAAGTAAAGAAAAGTAAGAAGTAAAGGAAGTGGAAAATATGAGTATTTTAATTGCTTTATTAGTATTAGTTATAATTATCGTAATTCCTTGTGTAAAAATTGTACCGCAATCTAAAGCTTATGTTATTGAAAGATTAGGTTCATATTATAAAACTTGGAAAAATGGTTTACAATTTAAAATACCTTTTATAGATCGAATAAGTAATATCGTTACTTTAAAAGAAATTGTTAAAGATTTTGATCCTCAACCAGTAATAACTAAAGATAATGTTACCATGCAAATTGATACAGTTGTTTATTTTCAAATAACGGATCCTAAATTATATACTTATGGAGTTGAACAACCAATAAGTGCAATTGAAAATTTAACAGCTACTACTTTAAGAAATATTATTGGTGAACTAGAGCTTGATGAAACTTTAACTAGTAGAGATGTTATAAATACTAAAATGCGAAGTATTTTAGATGAAGCAACAGATCCTTGGGGTATTAAAGTAACAAGAGTTGAAGTAAAAAATATTTTACCGCCTAAAGATATCCAAGAAGCAATGGAAAAACAAATGCGAGCTGAAAGAGAAAGAAGAGAAAAAATCTTACAAGCGGAAGGCGAAAAGAAAAGTAGTATTTTAATTGCTGAAGGTGAAAAAGAAAGTGCTATCTTAAGAGCCGAAGCTGATAAAGAATCAAGAATAAAAAGAGCTGAAGGAGAAGCAGAAGCTTTACTTAAAATGAAACAAGCAGAAGCAGATGGGATTAAAATGCTTAAAGATGCGAAAGCAGATGAATCGGTATTAAGATTAAAAAGTTATGAAACATTAAGTAAATTATCTAGTGGAGAAGCTACTAAAATAATTATTCCAGCTGAATTAAGTAGTATTGCTTCTTTTGGAACCGTTTTATCAGAAACGATGAAAAAAGATAAATGAAAGTAACTCATGAATTAGAGCCTTTTTTTGATAAAGATTCTAAAATCTTAATATTAGGCTCAATACCAAGTATTAAATCAAGAGAATTAGGTTTTTATTATATGCATCCATCTAATCGATTTTGGCAAGTCTTAGAAAAAGTATTTAAAGAAAAAATAATTGATAAAAAAGCTTTTTTAATGAAACATCATATAGCTTTATGGGATGTTATAAAAGAATGTGATATAAAATCTTCTTCAGATAGCTCTATTAAAAATGTTAAAACAAATGATATAAATGAATTATTAAAGAAAACGAAAATTAATAAAATATATACAACAGGAAGTAAAGCAGATAGTTTATATCAAAAATATATTTATCCCAAAACTAAAATTAAAAATATAGCTTTACCATCAACTTCGAGTGCTAATGCTAAAATGAAATTAGAAACATTAGTAGAAGAATATAGTAAGATAACACTAAAATACTAGTGTTTTTTTCAAATTCTACTTGACGTAGGGGGGGAGACTGACCGAAAATTAAAAAATTGAAAAAATGAAGCCCGTAACAAAGGGAAAAAAATGTAAAAAAATTAAAAAAATGCGAATTTTCGGTTGACCTAGGGGGGGGGGGTAAATTATGGGGACGTCCACATAAATTACCTTATGTGTACATTTTAGT
>CANQSC010000028.1 GCA_947626445.1 uncultured Bacilli bacterium | reverse complement strand
TAATGAAAGGAAAAGTAGATTATTTTGGTAATAGTGATGTTTATTTTGCTTTTTATAAAGGAAATGAATTATTAGAAAAAATGCCAAGTAAAGAAAATAATGAAGGATTAGTATATATAGATGGCGAATGTGATAATGGAGCAAGTATCGAATGGAATAAAGAAGAATGGGCACCATTAATCAAGAACTTAAGTAAAAGTAAAACAAAATGTACCTTATATTTTAATGATAAATATATAGATAGAGAATTAAATGGAGCAGATCCAGAATTAGGAAATAAATTAATACCAATAGTAATAAATGAAGAAAATGGTAAAGTAACAAGAGCAAGTGAAAAAGAGAAATGGTATGATTATAAAAATCAAAAGTGGGCAAATGCCGTAATATTAAGAGATGGAAAAGTAGACCCAGGTGAGAATCAACCAATAGAAGAAAATGATATAGAAAGTTATTTTGTATGGATACCAAGATATAAGTATCAAATATTTGACGAAGGAAATTATAATGGTTTAACAACAAAAACAAATAAAGAACAAATAATTGATATTAAATTTGAAACAAAAGATGTTGAACCTCAAACGGGAACAAATGTGGGACAATGGCTAACCCATCCAGCCTTTACATCATTTGATACAAATGGTATATGGGTCGGTAAATTTGAAACAGGCTATGATGGAGCAGGAAGTACAGGAGCTGCCCAAGTAAACCCAAAAGATGAAGCAGCATCAATCGAAGCCGCAAACAAAGTCATAATTAAACCAAATGTCTATTCATGGCGAGGAATCCAAGTAGCAAAAGCCTATACAGTAGGAAGGCATTATGAACAAGAATTAAATAGTCATATGATGAAGAATATGGAATGGGGAGCAGTAGCCTATTTACAGCATAGTAAATATGGAAGTCATGTAAGTGTAAGAATGAATAACAATTCTAACAGTTTAACAGGCTATGCTGCAAGGTATGAACCAACCTTAGGCTTTACTGCAACAAGTGTATCATGTAGTGATACACCAGAAGCCTGTAATGAATATGGAGGAGTATCTAAAGCTGGAGAAGATGGAATATATTCTACAAATTATTTTAATAAAGCAAGTGTGGTATCAAGTACAACAAATAATTATAGTGGAATCTATGATATGAGTGGCGGATCATGGGAATTTATGATGAGTGGAATTGATGACAATTCAACTGGAGATGGTCATACGGGCAAATTATCTTCAGGACACAATAATGCAATGAATTCAGGATTTATTGGAAAGTTAACTTGTTCTGAATGTGATAGTAGTGTAACTGAAGGAATATCTCTTCCTAATGATGAAAAATATTATGATAAATATGAATATAATACAAGCGATACAACATATAATCGCGGAAAATTAGGAGATGCAACCAAAGAAATGGGCCCATTTCAAACTATAATATACGGAAGTCAAACAAGATATATTAATAGTTGGTATAATGACTTTGCATTAATTAATAACTCAAATTTTCCATGGTTCGTCCGTGGTGGCGATTTCTATGACGGTAATGAAACTGGACTTTCAAGTTTTTATGGTAATTATGGATGTGTGTATAGTAATGTCAGCTTTCGTTTAGTTTTAGCTTTTTAATATTTTTGAATAAATAATTCATAATATGCTCATTATTAACATAGAATTAATAAGGAGGATATTTTTTTATGTTTCAAAATTTTGGCTATGAAATTGCCGATTTATTAAAGAAAGCAGAAGATTTACGATTTAAACTTCATCATCCTTATGTAGGGACAGAACATTTATTATTAGCAATCTTAAATAATTCTTGTGAAGTTAAAAATATTTGCAAAGATTATGGTTTAACTTATGATAATTTTAAAAATGAATTATCGTTAGTTATTGGTCATGCAACTGAACCATCAACTATTAATTTATATACCCCAATGTTAAAAAGAGTTTTAGAATTAGCGTTAAATGATGCTAGTGAAAATAATAATGGTAAAGTTAAAGTTCATCATTTACTTTTAGCAATGTTAGAAGAAGGTGATGGGGTTGCTATTAGAATTATGGCTCGTTTAAATATTGATTTAGATGATTTATATGATGCGATAAAAGAAAATTTAAGTGTTAATAAAAAAACTAAAAATTTAGAGATTATGAAAATTGGAATTCATTTAACTAATAAAAATAATAAAGCATCTAAATTATATGGTAGAGAAGATGAAATAGAAATGATTATTGAAACGCTTTTAAGAAAAGAAAAAAATAATCCTTTATTAATTGGTAAAGCTGGGGTTGGAAAAACCGCTATTGTGGAAGAACTTGCAAGAAGAATTGTTAAAAAAGAAGTACCAGCTGAATTACAAAAAATGGAAATATATGAATTAGAGATGGGTTCTTTAGTTGCTGGGACTAAATATCGAGGCGAATTTGAAGAACGTCTTACTAAAATAATTAAAGAAGTTATTAAAGAAAAAAATATCATTATCTTCATTGATGAAATTCATTCAATGGTTAATGCTGGAGGAGCTGAAGGTGCCATCTGTGCATCTGATATTTTAAAACCATATCTTGCTCGTGGTGAAATTAAAGTAATAGGCTCGACTACTACTAATGAATATCATGAATTTATTGATAATGATAAAGCCTTAGCAAGAAGATTTGAAAAAATTGTTATTAATGAACCTACTAATGAAGATATGATGCTTATTTTAAAAAATGTTAAATCTTTATATGAAAAACATTATAATATTAATTTAACAAGTGATAATTTAAAAGATGTTTTAGATTTAGCTAATGAATATATCTTTTCTAAAAATAATCCTGATAAAACTTTAGATTTATTAGATTCGGTATGTGCGAGAATTAAATATAAAAATATAAATATATTATCTACTAATGAATTAGAAAATGTTGTTAAGAAAAAAGAAAGTTTATTAAAAAAAGGAGAATATAAAAATGCTTTAAGATTTGCCAGGGAAGAACAAGAAATTAGAAATACTAAAGTTAATTATGATTTAAAACTTTCTATGAGTAAAAAAGATATTTTAGAAGTTATTGAAAAGAAAACTAATATGATTCTTTTAGATAAAAAAGATAAATTATTTAAACAATTAAGAGAAAATTTATTTACTAATATTTTAGGTCAAGATGAAGCTTTAAATAAATTATTAGATACGATGGAATATAATAAACAAAAAGGAACAAGTTTTTTACTAGTTGGAGGAAGTGGAGTTGGTAAGACCGAAACTATTAAAATCATTAGTGATACTTTAAAAACTAATTTAATTAGAATTGATATGAGTGAATATCATTTAGAAGAAAGTATTAATCGTTTAATTGGGGCACCAAGTGGTTATGTTGGCTATGGTAAAGACTATGTCTTTCGTTCTTTAATTGACCAACCTTATTCAACTATTTTATTTGATGAAATAGAAAAAGCTCATCCTAAAGTTTTAAATTTATTATTACAAATCTTAGATGAAGGTTTTATAACTGATAGTTTAGGAAATAAAATTCGGTTTGACCATACTTTTATCTTTTTAACAAGTAATATAAAAGTTAGTGAAAAAATAGGTTTTAATAATTCCCTAAATAATGCCTTAGATAATATTTTATCTAAAGAATTAATGGGTAGAATAGATGTTGTTTTACCATTTAATAAAATAAATGAAGATATTGCTAAAATATATATTAAAAAACATTTAAAAAATAAAAATATTAATATTAAAGATTTATTAAATTTAAGTGATATAGATAAATATGGTTTAAGAAATTTAAGAAATCTAATAAATAAATATAATAAAAAATCAATTAATTATAACTGATTTTTTTTAATTACTCTTTTTGTTTTTATATTTGGATACAATAATTTTACTAAATCGGCTAATTTATGAAAAGCTGTTTTACAAGTATTTTGAACTTCTTCATAACGGCAATTAAATTTTTTTGCTATTTCATCATAAGATAGAACAAATAATTGATTAATTCCTAATAATAAAGTTATAAACTCTTTTTCTTGATTAGTTAAATTAGCAAATTCAAATAATCTATTTATTAAACTATTAGAAAAATTTTTGAAAAAAATAATATTTTGTCTTATGGAATTAATTTTTAAATAATATAAAAAATCTAAAATATTTATTTCACTTAAATTTTCAATTTTAGGATTGTCAATCTCAGTGCCAGTATTTTTTAATTTATTTATAGCATTATTTAAATAATATTCAATATTTTGTCTAGTATAATTTAAATTTTGGGCTATTTCTTTAGTTGGCATATTTTTAAAATAAGATAAATATATAATTTCAAATTCATTTTTAGTTAATTTAGCATTTTTAATTATTTTTTCTAATAATATATTATTTAAAATTTGTTCTTCATTAATGGTAATATCAGTTTTTAAATAACGTTCATTATCTTTTAAATCATTATTTATGCTTTCAATATTTATTTGATGTTTTAATATTTCTTCTATTTGTTTAACTGTGAAGTTAGTTTTTAAAGATAATTCTTTATTAGTTGGAGAACGACCTAAAAGTTTTTGTAATTCTTCTTTAGCTTTTGTTATTTTTAAAATCTTAAAATACATATCATAACTATAACTTATAGTTCGCGATTGAGTTGCAATAGCTAGAGTAATTTTTTGTTTTATCCAAAATGCAGCATATGTAGAAAAAGCCTTGTCTAATTCATATTTGTAACGAATAATAGCTTCTCCTAAACCAATATTACCTTCTTGAATTAAATCCATAAAAGAAAGAATACCTTTTCTTTTATAATATCGTTTAGCAATAAAAGGAACTAATTTTAAATTATGGAAAAAGATCGTTTCATAGTCATGATTTTTAAATAATTCAATTAATTTATCTTTAGATAAAACAGGAAATTGATTAATATATTCAAAATAAGATTCAGTATAATTATTAACTATTAATTCATCATTTATATTTTGCATATTTGGTCCCTTCCTAACTCGATATATTATATATTAATTTCAAAAAAAATCAATAAAAAAAGACTTTTTCAGTCTTTTATTCGTTAGTATCTAAATGATTAAAGAACATACCTATGTCAATTAGTCCACATAAGCCGATTAAAATATAAATTATTCTTACAATCATAGAACCTTCTTCAAAAATAGTAGTAACTAGATTAAAATCAAATAAACCGATTAATCCCCAGTTTAAAGCACCTAATACTGTAAAGAATAAACATATCTTATAAATAATTTCCATAAACACTCTCCTTACTAAAAGTAGTATGAACGATATTTTTAGAATTATACATTCATATTTTAAATAATTATAAATATAGTTAATTAGAAAAGGAAAGTGGTTTAATGAAAAAAGTTTTAATCTTATTATTAGTTGTTAGTTTATTTATAACGGGGTGTGGGAAAAAGAACGCTAAAAATGTTATATATGATTTTGCTAATAAAGTAAGTAATACTAAAAGTTATAGTTTAAAAGGAAATATGGAGATTTATGATGATGAAGAAACATTTACTTATAGTATAGAAGCCGATTATATGAAAGATAATTTTTATAAAGTAGTAATGGTAAATCAAACTAATAATCATGAACAAGTATTACTTAAAAATAATGATGCGGTTTATGTTATAACACCAAGTTTAAATAAAAGTTTTAAATTTCAAAGTGAATGGCCCGATAATTCTAGTCAAAGTTATTTATTAAATGCTATAACTGAAGATTTAAAAAATGATCAAAATAGTAGTTTAGAAGAAATAGATAATGATTATGTTATAAAATCTAGTGTAAATTATCCTAATAATTCAGAATTAAAATATCAAAAAGTTACTTTAGATAAAGATGGTAATTTAAAGAAGAATGAAGTATATGATGAAAAAGATAAATTAAAAATGAAAGTTACTTTTACCGATATTAGTTATGATGCTTCTTTAAGTGAAGATGATTTTAAATTAGAAGAATATATAAAAGAAGAAACTCAAGAAGAAAAGAAAGAAATTCAAGAAGAAAAGAAAGAAGATACAGGTAAGACTAAAGAAACTTGTACAGAAAGTACTTGTAAAGAAGAAGAAAACGCTAATTGTGAAGGAGATAGCTGTGATAAAGAAACAGGTTTATTAGAAAATATTATGTATCCATTATATATACCTAGTAATACTTATTTATCAACTTCTGATAAAGTAAATACCGATAATGGTAATAGAGTTATCTTAACATTTGGTGGAGAGAAAAATTTTGTATTAGTAGAAGAAAAAGCTAGTGTAGCAGAAGAATTTGAAATAATACCAGTTTATGGTGACCCATTAATTGTAAATGATACATATGGGGCTTTGGGAGCTAATAGTCTTACTTGGACTAAAGATAATATAAGTTATTATTTAGCCGGGAATGATTTAACGTCTAATGAATTAATATCAATTGGCAAAAGTATAAGAGGAGAAGATATAACTGTAGGTAAAGAAAAATAATTCTTCTCTTTTTTGTTAGTTTATGAAAACCCCAGTTGTTGTACTTGGGGGTTTAAAAAGCTTTAGCGTTGCATAATTGTTCTGGCCATGTTGCATATGTTAATAAGTATTCCACCTAAAATGAGTGTATTAGAGCAATAGGGTATATAAAAGGAAAAAGTACATTTGATATAGAGAATACTATGTAGATATCGTATTTGAAAAGGGATTATTTTAAAAATAAATAATGAATGTGCTAGAAAGGTTATGCTTGAAGTTGAAAAATTCCTTATGGAGAAACTTTAAAAGTTGCAAAAGTGCTATAAAAATATCGGAATTTTAGAAGTGATGAAATTTGGAATTTAATTAAAAGTAAAGTTAATAATATTGATAAAATGTCAATCTATACAATTTTTGATTTAGCAAATAAAATTGATTCACTGGGATTAACTAAATTTTTAATATTCAAACTTAAAATTTCCTGTAATTTATAAATTATTTTATCAAAAAATTTCATATGTTTCCAAAATTATTTGCAACTTATTGAGAAAAAAATATCCACTTTTAGTTATAAATGCAAAAATAAATATATCTTTAAGAAAAAGCCAAATCATTTTTAGAATTATCACCTATCTTTTTAAAGTAGTCATTTATTTTCTAACATATCTTGATTGTTTAAAATTATATTCAAGTCTTGCTTCTTAAATTCTTTTTTAAATAATTTTCAATATTATCATAAATAATTTAAAATAAATAATTTAAAATAACAAAAGTTTGAGTTTGCCCTTTTTGGAAGCAGACACATAAGATAAGTGCTAAACGCCACTTTTCATATTTTGAAAAGTGGCGTTTTTAAAGCAAAAAAGAGAAAACACCTAATTGTTATAGTATAATAAAATCAGCGAAATTTTAAATTTATGCTAAACAACTTTTTTGGAGGTGTTTTCATGAACTATTTTACATCAGATACCTATGTTTTGAAAAGAGAAATTGTAAAGTTTTCTTATTTAATGACAAGAAATTGTCGAAATGTTGATAGTAATTTAGTACTTGATGTAATATACGGTATACTAGCATCTAAAGATGTAAAAATTATGAGTTTTACAAGAGTGTTATATGAGGATATTAAGTATGAAAAAACAATAAGAAGAATATGTAATAGATTAAAAGAAATTAAAGATATAGAAATCATGAAAGAAAATTTTAGAAAACATGTAGTTAGATATTTACCTAAAGATAATATTATAACTATATTTGATGATAGTGATATGGTAAAAATTTATGGAAAAAAGTTTGAAGATTTAGATGAAGTTATAGATGGTAGTGATCCAAAAAAGAAAATAAAACCTGGTTATCATATATGCAATGCATGTTTGATTAGCAAAAATCAAAAACAGCCAATAGAGGTTTTTAGTAAAATATATTCTACAAAAAGTAAAGAATTTAAAAGTATGAATAATGTAACGAATGAAAGTATTGAGGAAGTTACTAAAATAGTAGGAAAAAAATTTATTGGAATATTTGATAGAGGATATGATGATGAAAAAATATTTAGATTATTAAATAAACAAGGAACTAAATTTATAATAAGATTAACTTCAAAAAGAAAAATGCTTTTTAAAGGTAAGAAGAAAAATATTTTAGATGTTGCTAATGGAAGAAAAGGAAAATATAAGATGAATGTAATTAAAAAAAATAAGGAAAATCAAGAGTTATATGTTAGTTACACAAGAGCCAATATGATAGATAAAGAACAAGAAGAATTCACTATAGTATTTGTTTATGGATTAGGAAAAGAACCAATGATGTTAATAACAAATATAGATGTTAAAGATGGAAATGATGCAATAACAATAGTAAGAATGTATATAGATAGATGGAAAATAGAAGAAATACATCGTGCAGAAAAAACAGAATATCATTATGAAGATATGAGAGTAAGAAGTTTAGTCCAACTTAATAATCTTAATTTTATATTTAATGTTAACTTTGTTTTTCATATGTATACAAATTGAAAAAATGGATTCTAATTTATTTTCAATTGAAATATTATTAAGAAGTAAATCATTAAAAGAACAATTAACTGTTTGGATAAGTCAATATGCTAATGGTATGAGAAATATATTAGAACATTCACAAAGTGGTATTCAAAATTTTAAAAAAAGAAAGATAAAAACTAGTGTGGCAAAAGAAATAGAAAAAGAAACTAAAATAATTTATGAACAATTATCTATATTTGAAAAAATGTAAAGTAACATTTTTTGCTTTACATATTTATAAATAAGATGTTTTTTTCCAAAAAGGGCAAACTCAAATTAACAAAAGCTATTGACTTTTTGCTAAAATATTATAAAATAACTAATAATCTTTCAAAAAGGAGGAATAGGGAAATGGAAGAAAAAAAGAAAGAGGAATTAAAATCATTATTAGAAGGATTACAGAAGGCACTAGAGATGTATAATGATTTAAATCCACAAGAAAAATTGACAATAACTCCACAAGAAGAGAAAAAAGATGTAAGTGACATTTTTATATGTGTATATAATAATAAGCATGTTGGATTATTTAAGAAAATAAATTGGGATTCTAACTATAGTTATAGATCGGGCGATGACTATTATGACGCAGGAAGTATTTATGTTGGTGTAGATTCTAATTATGTTGGAATGAAACAAACACATGAACGTTGGATAGATGTAAGTTATTGGAAAAAAGCTGGAGCTAGAGTTGCTTTAAAAGATAAAGACACATATGTTGCTAATTGTAATATGGAAAACGGCATGAGTTTTGATGACATGCGTTTAATTATGTATGGTGATGGACAAATAGGTCCTTATGAAATTGGTAAAGCAAGTTCTCAAGAAATGATTGATGTTTTAAAATATGCTTCTAGCTATTATCAATTAGATAAAAACATTCAAATGCAAAGAGTAAAATAGTAATTAAAATTAAGCAGAAATTTGAAAAAAACTTCATAACTAATAGATTTCTGTTTTTTTAACTAATTCATATGAGATAGTAATAACACACTGCTAAGTTGATAAACTAACTTAGTAATGTGCAAATGGATAAACCAATGTCATTACTTTAAGGAACTACATAAGAAATTGTGTAGTTTTTATTGGATGTTAAATGATAAAAAAAATAGAATAAAAAGTTAAATTAGTGATAAAATTTAGTAAAGAAGGAATTGAATTAATTAGAAATAAAATAAATTTAGAAGAATTAAAAAATATAGGAAAGTTAACACTAAATAATTTTACTAGAGAAAGAAAAAGAATTAAGTCATATTTTAGAACAAAAAAAGAATATGAGAATTTAACTAATGAAAATCATCAAATAGCAAAATGCATAAAGATATAGAAAAAGTTTTAGATACACCATTAAAATTAAAAAAATTTGATCTTGAAGTATTTGAAAATATTATAGATAGAATTATTATAGACGAAGTTGAAGAAGATGGTATACACAATAATAAAGTAATTAGATTTATTTAAAAAACAAAGTACAGAGTTTAAAAAAAAACTTAATTGAAGATACCGACAAAACTAACGGAAATAATAGTGTGTCATTAAGGCAAGAAAAGCCCTCTAGGTATTTTGACAAATGTATCAAAAACTATCTTTTTATATAATTATTATTTTCCAAGATATAATATTTGCCAAAGTTTTTTTCTAGTATTATCTATTTCTTCTCTATATTTTTTATTTAAAATTTTAAAATTATGTTTTATAAAAAGTTCTTCAAATGATTTTTCAGTATAATGATGCCTAAATCTTTTAATTTTATTTTTATAATCTTGTTTTTCTTCGTAGCATTCAAAATCAGCTTCATCAATCGTAGTGGTACATATTAATATTCCATCATCTTTAAGCCATTTGTAAATTAAATTAAATAATTTTTTTATTTCTTCTATAGGAAAATTATGAATTACTGCTTCCATATAAATATAATCAAATTGAAAATCAAAATCACATTCAAGAACATTTTTAATAATAATTTTAGCTTTAGGCGCTTTTTTTGAACATAATTTACCCATTTCTTCTGATAGTTCAATTGCTGTCACGTCTAAACCATAATCGCAAAAATTCTTAAGTCTTGCTCCTCTACCTGGACCAATTTCTAAAAGTTTTTCTCCATTTTTAAATTTTAAATTTTTGAACATAATATCATGATAAAAATTATCTTGAACAACGTAATTCCTTTCTTCATATTCTTTTGCCAAATTATTATAAGCTTCTTTATTTACTTTGATATAATTATTTTCCATTTTTCTAAACATTCCTTTCTGCTTCTCTTCTTTTGCTCAAGCCACAAACGAACATGAAAATATTTTTAAATTTTGTCCTTTTTGATATAATAGTAAACTGTTAACAGGTATACTACAGAAAGTGCAGAGGTGATTGGCGATAAGGCTTTGCCTTATATCCCGTATTTTTATATATGTCGATTTTCTCTGGAGCACAAATGAGTGTGCCTTTAAGTTTTTATAATTTATCAAAAATTTATATAGAAAGGAGACTAATTATGCTCAAAACTATTTATAAAAATTGTGCTATTATTGATGTTCATAAAAAAACTATTGTTGTTAGAATTGCTGACTGATGAACATGATATTAATAATTATCAATTAAAAACTTTTTCTACTTTTACTGAGGATTTAATTAAATGCCGTGATTGGTTAGTCGATAATGACACTTTTGATGTTTGTATGGAATCTGCTGGTAAAAAGCAATCTGTCAGAATTATCAAAGCTAGGCAATACATTAAACCTTTACTTGTTGAAGTGCTTTAAATACTATTAAAGCCAAATCTTGTCCTTATATTAAAGCTAGATATGAATCTATTAAAAAACGTCGCGGTTATAAGAAAGCTATTATTGCTATCGCCAGATTTCTTTTAACTTGTGTTTTTCATATTCTCAAAGATTCTGTTCCATTTGACAATGATAGATTCAATAAACTTCTTAATCAAAAAATTAAGAAGCATAATAAAACCATTGAAAATACTGATGATATGATTTCTTACTTGTCTAAATTAGGTTATATGTTACGCAGAATAACTGATAACAATTTACTATTTCAAAGAACAATTGTCTGCTTATTTTAACGTCTTCATTGACGTGTTTTGGCGTGTCTTAAAATTTAACTTTTATTTTCAACCTTTCTCCTATTCTTGGTTATTTATGGTAAGATACTTAAGTGTGTTTTCCTAATTGAAAAATATATCAATTTCAATCTATAAATATTGTCCAAATTAAAATATATTAAAACTCTAACTATAAAAGTCCGCTATTAGTATCTAACTGGTGCGATAGCGATTGTGAAAGAGTAGCAATAATTTTTCTTATTTTATCATTATCTTCTTATGCTCACAGATTCATTTATAGTTCCTATTTCTTCTGTTTTAACTTCTTCTTGCATTATTTCTTCAGGTTTTACAAATCTTTCATTTTTTCTTCTCAATTTAGCTCTCTGTTCTGCTTCAATACCTTCTGCCAAAATAAGTATAGATTCCTTTGACATTTCTTCACCTCTGGTAGCAATTGCCTGTTTAAGAAGATCAACTCCACCTAAACATTCAATAGTATTTGGAGAATATATTTGTAGCCAATCAGGTAAATCATAATTATTTCTTTTAAATGTAAATAATCCACTCATTTGATCAACAATATCTATATTAGATTTTTGTATGCTACCATCACTTTTTATATTCGAAATTGAGTTCAATATATTCTTTGAAGTGTTTTTTGCCCATTTCATTGTTTCTAAAGCATCTTTGGCACCAATTTCTTCAATTAGTCTGCCAAGATTTTTACTATAATAATTTTGATAAGAGTTTAGAATAGGCATAATTTGTTGTCTAAGTTCAGGTGAATAATATTGTGTACTTAATGCTAACCCAATAGTTTTCATCCAATTATCAGTTTTAAATGTTGACCAATGTCCAGGAGTTGCTAACATAGTATGTCCATATATAGTACCTTCTTTTTCACTCTGTAATCTGGCACTTAAAAGTGCTAATTCATTTGGAATCAAGCTATACTCTGTCATTCCAAAAAAATCAGTATATTCTCCTAAACGCCAATTTTTTTGAATACATCCTGCTTCTTCAATTTTGTTATATGCATGTATTAGTCCATTTCTATAATCTAAAGTAATATCAAAACCATTTTCATCATGTGGTACAAATGATATTGATCCATTGTGAATATCAAATGTTGGAAAATTTTCTCTAGAACATATCATTGACATAGTTGCCCCATAATAGCTAATTTTTCTTTTATCAGGATAGGGGTCTTTTTCTGCCCCAAACATACCATATCCATCAAATGAATATAAACTATGTCTATTTTGTTCTTTAGGAACACTTTCCTCTAATTTTATATTTGCAGTATCCTTAAATAACATGTATTCATGTCGGATTTCTGATGAATAATCTTCAGTTATCTCCGTTGCTGTATGATACCCAACTTTAAAGCCTTTTACACCAGTTAAATAATGATAAAGTAATTTAACTGGCATATCTTCATAAGCTTCAAATTGTCCTGAAAACCATCTACTTTCAACTTTTTTCCCAACCTCATCTTTAGCTTTCCACCAATTATAAGCATTAGATAAGGGTTCTTTTCTTACAAAATTTGGTAATTTCTCTAAAGTTTGACCATATAAACTTGAACTTTTACTATATTCTAATTCAGAAATATCATGTATAGATACATATCCACTAGAATTTACTATTCTATATAATTGAGGTTGATTATTTTCATCATAATAAACATTTGTTATTTGAAAATACTTATTATTTCTTCCCCAACCAATTAATTTATTCACATCAAATTCTGCCTCTAAATATTCTTCTGGATTTTGTTCAATAGATTTAAAGTTATTTACATCTACTTTTACATTACTGCATTCTTGCAATTTATTTATATCTAAATCTACCCATTCGTTTTTAGAGTGCCTTTCTGATGTTATTTCATCAACTTCAACTATACACATTTTGTAATTCTTACTTTCATTTGTAAAACTATCATTAGACAAACCTATCAATACTTTCATATTTACCTCTCAAATATTTTCTATTTTACCCATTATATTGTACCAAATTTCTAACGAAAAGTCTTTAACTTTTGGTTACTGACAAAATAAAATTGAAAGTTCCCGATTTTTTTAATATGTGAAGTAAGTTGTTGAAAAATGTTGAAATAAGATAAATTTTAAATATAATAATGATTGTTACTTAGGGGATATGGCAACACTGAGGAGTGACCAGAGCACTAGGTAATGCTATACAAAAAAGGAGGCAATTTTTGCTTTCTTATTTTTTGTTTCCTTTTTTGGTAGCTATAAGCGTTAAACCTTGGGGTTTGGGGCAGAGCCCCATTTATGTTACTATTCACGGCCACGTCAAAAGAAGTGAACTAATCACTATCTTTTTTTTCAACATCTTTAGGTAAAATATCAT
>CANQSC010000027.1 GCA_947626445.1 uncultured Bacilli bacterium | reverse complement strand
ATCAAAATCTTTCGTTTATAAAAAGCAGATATTTCTATCTACTTTCTCCTTTCTTCCGGAAACTTTCGGAAGAACCATCTTTTTTACTTGCATTTAAATAATCAAAACTAGTTATTTTAGATACCATAATTCTTCATCATCTTTCATTGCTTTTTTAATTATGCCACTGCCAAGACACTCATCGCCTTGATAAAAGACGCAAAACTGACCAGGCGTAACAGCTTTAAAGCCATCGGGATAATTAACTTTTATTTCATTATTTTCTAAATACTCTAAAGTAACGGGAACATCATTACTACGATATCTAAATTTAGCTGTACAAGATGTGGGACGTTCATCGCTAATAAAGTTTACTTCTTCTATAATACATGAATTACTTATTAAATATTTGCTGTCTTCTCCAAAAGCTACATATAAAATATTTTTACTGACATTTTTACCACAAACATAATGACGTTCTTCATATCCAGATATACCAATATTCCTTCTTTGACCAATAGTATAATTCATTAAACCGTTATGCTTACCAATGACTTCATTAGTTTCCACATTAACTATATTACCAGGATTAGGTTTTAAATAATTTTGAATAAATTTTTGAAAGTTTCTTTCACCAATAAAGCATATACCAGTTGAATCTTTTTTCTTGGCTACGTTAAGACCAATATCAATCGCTATTTGTCTTACTTCTGGTTTAGTTAACTCTCCTATTGGAAATAAAACATCTTTTAGTTGTTCTTTTTTTACTTGAGCTAAAAAATAGGTTTGATCTTTATTTAAATCAATTGCTCTTAATAGTTTACCATCTTTTATTCTAGCATAATGACCTGTAGCCATGTATTTAGCACCAAGTCTTTCCGCTTCTTTTTTAAAAACATCAAATTTAATATATTTATTACATAAAAGATCAGGATTAGGTGTCCGGCCAAGATTTAATTCTTTTAAGAAATATGAAAAAACATTATCCCAATATTCTTTAACAAAATCTATCCTATGTAATTTAATTCCTAATATTTCGCAAGTTTTTAAAGCATCATTATAATCAACTTCTTGAGGACAAATTTCATTATCTAAATTAGGATTACCTAAAGTATCATTATTTAACATTGAGTCCCAATTACGCATGAATAAACCTTCTACTTCATAGCCTTTTTTTTGAAGTAAATAGGCAGCAACAGCAGAGTCTACTCCCCCACTCATTCCAATAATAACCTTTTCTTTCACACTAATCACTTCCAAATCACTTGTATTATAGCAGAAATTACTTAAGAAGGAAATGAAAAATATTAAGGATATGAGAACTTATTAAAAAAGAAATAAATTCAGCCGTAAAAGCTATAAAAATAAGCACTAAAGATAAACCAATTAATCTTAAGATAAATATTTCATTATCTTTTTTATACAAGATTCTGCCTATTACATTCCGGCAAATTTCTAAACATTTAGGAAATAACAAAAATAGAAAGATTAAAAATAATAAATTGGTAAATAAAATAAAGAGTAAAGCAAATAAAAAACCATTTAATTTAAAAGTTAAAGAAAAAATTGTTATTAAAAAGCCAATATTTAATCCTTCAATAAAAAATGTCATGGTAAATAATGGTATTCCAATTGCCAAAATACTAGATATTAATAAAAAACATAAGATACTAAAATGACTTATTAAATTAATAAAAGTTAATCCTTTAATATTACTTTTATACTGGGTTAAAATAGGTATAAAATCATTTTTAGTATTAAAGGCTATTACTATTCCCATAATTATTCCTAAAATTAATAAAACACTTACAAAAAGCATTATAGTACGGCGTTTTTTCATATATTTTACTATTACGTTCACTATTATCACCTAGTAAAGTTTATTTACAAAACCCCTATTTTATGATAAATTTATAGTGGGTGAAATAATGAAAAAGAAAACAAGACAAATAGTAACATGGATTACTTTATTTATAATGGTTGGTGGCATAGTAGCAAGTATTGTTGCTTACACCTTACAATAGTGGTATGAATTACCATTCTTTTTTTTTACTTATAAGCCATAATAGTATTAGGTAAGGTGATTTAAATGAAAAAAGCATTAATCACATTAATTGCATTTTTAGGAATGCCTTTAAGTATTTTAGCCTATTCTAATAAGGTTGTTTTAGGTGGCGAAAATATTGGTATTCATATTGATACAAAAGGAATACTAATTATTGGTTTTTATCAAGTAAATGGTAAAATACTAAAAGGTAATCCTGAAATTATGATTGGTGATGAAATCGTTAAAGTAAATGATAAAAATGTTAATACCATTGATGAATTAACAACGGAAATTGAAAAAAATATCGTTAATAATGAAGTAAATTTAACTATTAAAAGAAATGATAATTTACTATCTACTACTCTACCCTTAGAACAAGTAGATGGCATTTATAAAACGGGATTATATGTTAAAGATAATATAACGGGAATTGGAACTTTAACTTATATTGATCCAGAAACTAAAATTTATGGAGCTTTAGGACATGAAGTATTAGAAAGTAAAACTCTAAAAATGGTTGAAGTAAAAACAGGTAGTATTTTTGAAAGTAATGTAACTTCAATAAAGAAAAGTACTGATGGAACAGCTGGAGAAAAGAACGCTAATTTTAAATTTGAAAATACTTACGGAACAATAAATGAAAATACCACAAATGGGATATTTGGTAAATGGCAAAAACAAATAGATACTAATACTATTGAAATAGCTGAACCTAATGAAATAAAAATTGGACCAGCTAAAATATATACCGTTTTAAATGGTAATGAAAAAAAAGAATATGATATAAATATTACATCTATTCAAGATTACAATGATACCAAAAATATGACATTTGAAATAAAAGATCAAGAATTAATTAATAAAGCAGGTGGTATTGTACAAGGTATGAGTGGTTCACCAATAGTTCAAAATAATAAATTAATTGGCGCAGTTACTCATGTTATAGTAGATCATCCAACAAATGGATATGCTATATTTATTACTACAATGCTAAAAAAAGGTGATGAAATAAACAATTAAAAAAGAAAGTAAAATTTTATATTATAACTTTCTTTTTTGTTTTTGATTGATTTCCATGGGATTAACATGAATTACGGCTAAAGAAATAATATCTAATTTTGTTAATTCTTTTTCAATATTATTGGCTATTTCATGAGATTCAAATGTTGACATATTACCATCAACAAAAATTGTTAAATTAACTTGAAATTGATATCCTATTGGGGTTGAATTAACATGATTTACTTTTAAAACTTCAGGATGTTTTTTAACTATTTCAATAACTTTTTCTTTAGTTTCTTCATCAATAGAACGATCCATTAAGATTTTATAAGCTTCAATAAATATTTTTAACGCACTATAAAGAATCCAAGAAGAAATAATAACCCCAATTAAACTATCTACCCAAAAAATATTTTTCATTGCACAGATACTGGCAATTAAATTACCACAAGTAAGTAAGCAATCATTTTTATGGTCAATAGCATTTGATAAAATTAATAAATTATTATATTTTTTTCCTACTTTTTTTGTATAAATATATAAAGCTAATTTTGTAATTATGGTAATAATACAAACAATAATTAAATAAATAGAAAAATGATAATTACTAGGTACAAAAAAAGATTTAAAAGAAACATAAAATAAATTTAAACTAATATATATCATAGAAATAGCAATAAAGATAGAATAAATATATTCAGCTTTACCATATCCTAAATTATGTTTTAAATCACGTGGTCTTGAAGCAATTTTATTACCTACAAAGGTTAAGATCGAAGAAAAAATATCTCCTGCACTATTAAAAGCGTCAGCAATCATCGCTTGACTGTGACTTACAAAAGCAACTAGAAATTTAATTATTAGTAAAAATAAATTACCAAATATTCCTAAGATACTTACCTTTCTAGCTGTATCATATCTTTGCATTTTAAAAAACCTCTTTTTAATATTGTTTACCATAGTATATTTTATGTACTGCTTTTTTATTACAAACAACACAATTACCGTCTGGCTCTTCTTCTAATATACATCTACTTTTTAGACCTGTATCATCTTTAATTTTATTTTCACACTCTTCACTACCACACCAATTTATTTTAATAAATCCTGGTTTTTCTTTAGCAATTGTTTTAAATTCATCATAATCATGAGCTTCATATAACATACTATTTCTTCTTTCTAAAGCTCTGTTATACATATCATTTTGAATGGTATCTAATAACTTTGTAATTCTATTTTTAACTTCACTAGTTTTAACTTTTATTTTTTCTAGGGTATCTCTTCTTACTAAAGTTACTTCATCATTTTCTAAGTCTCTTAAACCAACTTCAATTCTAATCGGAATACCTTTTACCTCTGCCTCAGCAAATTTAAATCCTGGTGATTTATTACTATCATCTATTTCATATGTAACATCTAAATCTTCAGTAATTTCATTTATTGTTTTAGTTACTTTTTCATCATCACCAATTGGAATAATAACAACTTTCGTTGGAGCAATTTTAGGTGGTAAGACTAGGCCATGATCATCACCATGAGTCATTATAATAGCCCCGATCATTCTAGTTGTTGTTCCCCAACTAGTTTGATATGGTGTTTGTAAATTATTATTTCTATCTAAGAAAGTAATATTAAAGGCTTTAGCGAAGTCTTGACCAAAATAATGACTTGTTCCATTTTGTAAGGCTACCCCATCATACATCATCGCTTCAATAGTATAAGTTTTAACAGCGCCTGCAAATTTTTCTTTTTCAGTTTTTAAACCAACGATAACTGGTAAAGCTAAAACATTTCTTTGAAAGTTTTCATAAACATGAAGCATTTGTAAAGTTTCATTTAAAGCTTCTTCTTCTGTTTCATGCATGGTATGACCTTCTTGCCATAATATTTCTCTACTTCTTAAAAAAGGTCTAGTAGTTTTTTCCCATCTAACAATTGTACACCATTGATTATATAATTTTGGTAAATCACGATATGATTTAATAACATTTTTATAATAATCACAAAATAAAACTTCACTTGTTGGTCTAACACCCATTTTTTCTTCTAATTCTTCTTCGCCACCACGGGTTACCCAAGCAACTTCAGGAGCAAAACCTTTAACATGATCTTTTTCAACATTTAATAGTGATTCTGGTATAAATAAAGGCATTTGAACATTTTGATGACCTAATTTTTTAAATTCAGCATCCATTATTTTCTGTATTTCTTCCCAAATTGCATAGCCATTAGGACAAATAATCATACTACCTTTAATATTAGAATAACTAACTAAATTGGCAGCCATACATACATCAGTATACCATTTAGCAAAATCTTCATCTCTTGGTGTAATTTTAGTTAGTTTCATCTTCTTCACCTTCATCTACTTTAAAATCAACTAATTCATTATTTTCATTTAAAATTTTATTAACTTGTTTAGTAGCATTATCTAATTTTTCTTGACAAAATTTAACTAAATTCATTGCTGTCGTATATTTACTCATCGCGTCATCCAAAGAAATATTACCACTTTCTAAATCTTTAACAATTTGTTCTAATTCATTTAAAGCACTTTCAAATGTTTTTTCTTTATCTTTCATTTTTACTCTCCTTTACAATAACATTTAAACTTCCTTTACTTAAAAGTATTTCTAGTTCATCTTTTACTTTAACATTACTAGCATCTTTAATTATCTTACCATCTTTTTTTACTAAAGAATAGCCATTATCTAAAATATTTAAAGGATTTAATAATTTTAAAGTCTGAATAATATATTTTAAACTATTTTGTTTATTAAAAATTATAGTATCCGGATTTAAAATTATGTAATGTTCTTGATATTTTTTTAATAAAAATTCTTTTTTTTCAATTAATTTTTGATAACTATTATGTAAGTTTTCAATAATACTATCTAATTTTTGTAATTTAATATCATATAAAACTGTTGGATTTTTTAAGATATAATTATCTTTACTAATCTTTAAACGATGTTTTAAATTATCTAATTTATTAATCATCGCATTACTAGTTTTAATTTCATAAGTTTTTAAAATATTTTTAACTTCTAATATTGTTGGCACAGCCATTTCGGCAGCTCCTGTTGGAGTTGGAGCTCTAAGGTCTGCGACATAATCAGAAATGGTAAAATCTACTTCATGACCTACCGCACTTATTATTGGAACTTTCGAGTTATAAATAGCTTTTGCTACAATCTCTTCATTAAAGGCCCACAAGTCTTCAATCGAACCTCCACCTCGACCAATAATTAAAACATCAATATCATAATTATTAGCCATCTCAATTTGTTTGACAATACTTGGGGCGGCACTAGCACCTTGCACTAAAGCTGGAAATAAAATCGTTTCACATAGCGGATATCTTCTTTTAATCGTACTTAAAATATCTTTGATTGCCGCTCCTGTAGGTGCGGTGACAATTCCAATTTTTTCTGGATATTTAGGTATCGGTCGTTTATGAGCTTGGTCAAAATAACCTTCACTTTGTAATTTCTTTTTTAATTCTTCATATTTTAAATATAAATTACCTAAACCATCTTGTTCCATTTTATCAATATATATTTGATAAGAACCACCAATGGGATAAACACTTATTCTTCCTTCTACTAAAACATTCATTCCATCTTCCGGATTAAATAATAAATTTTTAGCACTACTTTTAAACATAATAGCGCTTATTCGCGAATAATCATCTTTTAAAGTCAAATAAATATGGCCTGTTGAATGAATTTTTAAATTACTGATTTCTCCTTTAAGCCATATTTTTTTTAAATAAACATTTTTATCAAACATTAATTTAATATAATTATTTATTTGACTAATTGTTATATATTTTGGTTCCATTTAATCAACTTCTTTTCTTTGTTTTAAATAACTATCTAATGTAGCATTAATCATTTTAGTAAGTTCTTCATCACAATATTCTTTAGCAAGATTAATAGCTTCATTAATAACCACAATATTTGGGGTATCCATATAAATTATTTCATAAAATGCCATCTTTAAAATAATTGAACCTAATTTATCTAAACGATTTATTTTCCAATCTTTTAAATATTTATTAGCAAGTTCTTCTAATTCTTTATTTTTATTTCTAACACCATTTACTAAATCCTTAATAAAACTTTCATTTTCAATATTATTTTCATCAATAATCTTATCTATTTCATACGGTATATGATTATCATCATTAATATTAATTTGATATAAAATGGTCATTACTTTAACTCTAGCTTCACTTCTAGTCATAATTCCACCAACTTCCTTAATTAATTTTATCAAATAATAAAAGAGATTTCTATAAAAAAGTATAAAAAAGAAAGAGATGTAAGGAAGAATATACTATAGACCAAAAAATTAACAAAAACATCTCTTTCTTAAGTTTGATATTATAACAATAACAATATAATTTTTTTGTCGAATTAAATAATTATTTTAAATTTTTATTAAATTCTTTAAAGATACTATCTGATTCTAAATCAGTTTTAAGAAGTTGTTCAAATAGTTTTTTCTGTTCACGAGATAATTTAGCTGGTGTGATAACTTTAATAATAGCATACATATCACCTTTACGAAGGCTATTAGGTACTTTAAGACCTTTACCTTTTAACTTTAATTTAGTCCCAGTTAAAGTTCCAGCTTTAATATCCATAATAACATTACCATAAATAGTTGGTATTTCTTTTTTACAACCTAAAGCAGCTTCAGCAAAATTAATTGGTACTTCAATATATAAATCTTCACCATCACGTTTATAAAATTTACTTTGTTCAACAACACATTCAATATATATGTCACCATTAGCTCCACCATTAATACCAGCTTCACCTTTACCAGATATTCTTAATTGATATCCTGTATCAACACCTTCTGGGATATGAATAGATATGGTTTTTTTACGTTTTACTTGACCAGTACCAGAACATTTTGAACAAGTTTTTTTATAACTTTTACCTTTACCACCACATTTAGGACAAACACTTTGACTTTGAATTACCCCAAATATACTTCGTTGTTCACTCATTACTCGACCACTACCATGACAATATGAACAAACATCTTCATCAAAGCCACCTGCTCCATGACATTCATCACAAGTTTCATTTAAAGATAATTCAAAATCTTTATCTACTCCAAAAGCGGCTTCCATAAAAGATAGATCAACTCTTAATAGGGTATCTCTTCCTTTACGAGCACGAGATGAACTACTACTTCCTCCACTAAAGAAGTCAGAAAATCCTCCAAAGCCACCGAAACCACCAAACGAATCACCAAAAGCAGCTCGTAAAATTTCCCCTAAATCAATGTCACCAGCATCAAAACCGCCAAAACCTCCTGATCCAGTACCATCAAAAGCCGCATGACCAAATTGGTCATATTGACTTCTTTTTTGCGGGTCAGATAAAACGGCATAGGCTTCGCCTATTTCTTTAAACTTTTCTTCAGCTCCTGGTTCTTTATTTATATCAGGATGATATTGCTTAGCAAGCTTACGAAAGGCTCTTTTAATTTCTTCATCACTGGCATTTTTATCGACACCTAATACTTCATAATAATCTTTTTTATTCATTATGCATCACCTTCATATATCTCTCTAAATTTAGTTATTAAAGAATCAAAATATTCAATTGCGCGTTTGTATGTTTCTGCACTTTCTAAATCAATTTTTAAAATAGCATATATTTCGGTTGGATTTTTATCAGAACCAGTCTTTAAAAATTTTAAATAATTTTCTAACATTTCTTTATCACCATTAATTATTTTATCAGCCACATTGGCAGCCACACAAACACAAATGGCATAGCTAAATAAATAATAATTCATATAATAATGGCTTCTGGTAACCCAACCATCTTTAATGTATTTATTCGTCTTAACACTAGGTCCTAAATACTTTTTAAGACTTTTTTTAGATAAATTATCTAAGTATTCTTTAGTTAAGCTTCCATCATTAGCAATAACTTGATACATATCTTTTTCCATTAAGCCTTCTCTTACCGCACCAAATAAGTTATTTTCAATAACATTTAAGATATTTTCAATACCAGATAATTTTTCTTCTTTACTACTACCTTTTTTAGCTAAATAATTAGAAAGCAAAAATTCATTAGTTAAAGAGGCAACTTCACAAACAATATTAGGACATTCTAAATATTGTAAAGGATTATTTTCTCTAATAAATTGATGATGAACATTATGTCCAGCTTCATGCGCAATTGTTGATACCGAATCTAAATTGCCATTAAAGCTTAATAATATTCTGGAATCTTGTTTTAAAGTTCCAAAAGAATAACCCCCACTACATTTACCTTGATATTCACAATAATCAATATAACAATTAGTAATAATCTTTTCAAACTTATTTAAATATTCTTTACCTAAAGGTTCTAAAGAATTTCTAATAATATTTTGAGAATCTTTAATACTATATTCTTTTTTATTATGACTCATTGGTAAAGCTATATCATAATAATTAAATGGTTCTAATTTTAAAACATCTTTTTTTAATGTATAAAATTTATGTAAAACATCTAAATTTTTTTCTGTTGTTTCACATAAAGTTTTAAATACTTTATCACTTAATTCTAAAGAAAATAATTTTTGTTCCCATGAACTAGAGAATTTATAAATACTTGCTAATTGTTCTTCCATACTTATATATGAATTTAATAAATTAGCATTAACATCACTATATTGGTCAATTACTTTATGAAAAGCCATATAAACTTTTCTTCTAACTTCTTGTTTTGGATTACGCATTAATTTACGAAAATTAGTTGAAGTAATTAAGACTTTTTCACCATCAACTGTAACATAACCATAATGATGATTTTTATTTAACATAGTTGATGAAATATCATCAAAATGATCCATAGCATTAACTAATTTAGTTACAATAATATCTTCTTCTTCATTTAAAATATGATCTTTAAAACGATAAATATCATCTAAAACGGCTTTATATTCATTTAATTTAGGATTTTTAGTAAATAAAGATTGATATTCTTCATTACTTAATTTTAATAATTCCGGATTAAAAAAACTTAAAGCTGTTTCTAATTTTCCATTTAAAATAATTGTTTTATTTTTTCTTTCAATATTTTTAGATATTCCTAGTTCCTGATCATTAATTAAATGAGCATAGACATATAAATCTTCAAATAAAGCTAAAGTATTTATCTCAAAATTTAAAAATTCATATAATTTATCTGCATCTTTCGTACAACCAACATAATTTTTAATTTGATTAATATTATTTTCTAATTCTTGTAAAGATTTATTAAATTCTTCTTCATTTTTAAAGAAAGATGTTAAATCCCATTTGTATTCTTGTTCTACTTCATCTCTAGTCTTATATGTTTTCAAAATAAACCTCTTTTCTATTAAACGCGTGAAAGGTTCTAGTTTCCTAGAACCATCACTTTTAATTATTTTTCTTCGTATGTAGCTTCTTCTACACCATCATCTTTTTTAGGTTCTTCAGTAGTTGTATTTTCATTATTTTGGTTTTTCTTTGCTTCTTCTTCATATACTTTAGTTGCTAATTTCATTGCTACTTCATTTAGGCTTTCCGTTTTCTTTTTAATGTCTTCTACATCATCTTTTTCTAAAGCTTCTTTTAATTCTTTTAATTTATTTTCAGCTTCTTCTTTATCTTTACTATCAACTTTATCACCTAAATCTTTAAGAGCTTTTTCTGTAGCAAATACCATTGAATCAGCATCATTTCTAACATTAGCTTCTTCTTTACGTTTTTCATCTTGTTCTTTATTAGCTTCAGCTTCCTTCATCATTTTATCAATTTCTTCATCACTTAAATTAGTATTTGAAGTAATAGTAATTGATTGTTCTTTATTAGTACCTAAATCTTTAGCAGTAACATTTACAATACCGTTAGCATCGATATCAAATTTAACCTCAATTTGTGGGATTCCTCTTGGTGCTGGTGGAATATTTGATAATTGGAAATTACCTAAAGTTTTATTATCAGCAGCCATTGGTCTTTCACCTTGTAAGACATGAATATCTACCGCAGGTTGATTATCGGCAGCTGTACTAAATACTTGACTCTTACTTGTTGGAATAGTAGTATTTCTTGGAATTAAGACAGTCATAACGCCACCTAATGTTTCAAGTCCAAGAGATAAAGGTGTTACATCTAGTAATACTAAATCATCAACTTCACCAGTTAAAACACCACCTTGAATAGCTGCCCCCATAGCCACAACTTCATCAGGGTTAACACCTTTATGTGGTTCTTTACCAAGTTCTTTTTTAACTAATTCTTGAATATATGGAATACGAGTAGAACCACCAACTAAAATTACTTCATCAATATCTTTAGCACTTAATTTAGCGTCTTTTAATGCTTTTCTAACTGGTTCTAGAGTTGAATCAAATAAATCACGACATAAATCTTCAAATTTAGCTTTAGATAGTTCCATATCTAAATGAACTGGACCATCACTACTTTGCGAAATAAATGGTAAATTTATTTGGGTTTTACTCATACCAGATAAATCTTTCTTAGCTTTTTCAGCAGCATCTTTTAAACGTTGCATAGCCATTGAATCTTTAGTTAAATCAATACCATTTTCTTTTTTAAAGGTATCAGTCATCCAATCAATAATTCTTTGATCGAAATCATCACCACCTAAACGATTATTACCACTAGTTGATTTAACATCATAAACACCATCACCGATTTCAAGAATTGAAACGTCGAATGTTCCACCACCTAAATCATAAACTAAGATTGTTTGTAATTTTTCTTGTTTATCAAGACCATAAGCTAAAGCAGCCGCAGTTGGTTCATTAATAATACGTTTTACATCTAAACCCGCAATTTTACCAGCATTTTTAGTTGCTTGTCTTTGAGCATCATTAAAGTATGCTGGAACCGTAATAACAGCTTCACTAACTGTCCCACCTAAATAACTTTCAGCATCAGCTTTTAATTTACTTAATATTTTAGCTGATATTTCTTCAGCAGTCCATTCTTTATCATTAGCTTTAGTTTTTTCACTAGTACCCATTTTTCTTTTAATAGATGAAATAGTATTTTTAGGATTAGTTACCGCTTGACGTTTAGCACGATCACCTACTAATGTTTCACCATCTTTAGTAAACGCTACAACACTTGGTGTTGTTCTTCCTCCTTCATCATTTGGAATTACAACAGGACTTCCACCTTCCATAATAGATACACAACTATTTGTAGTACCTAAATCAATACCTATAATTTTTGCCATTATTCTTCACTCTCCTTATTATTTACTTTGACCATGGCTGGTCTAATTATTTTATCTTTATACATATAACCTTTTTGCATACAATCAATGACAATATTGTCATCAACGTCTTTAATGTGGTCAATTAAGACCGCATTCATACTAATAGAATCAAAAGGTTTACCAACACATTCTATTTCTTTAACTTCTAATTTATTTAAAATGTCTACTAAATTACCGTAAATCATTTTAAAACCACTTAAGAATTTACTTAATTCATCGCTTAAATTCTCATCATCTAAGATAATTGCTCTTTCAAAATTATCAACAATAGGTAAAATCTCTAATATAAATTTTTCCCCATCATATTTAGTTAATCGTATCTTATCTTCTTCAAAATGCCTTTTCATGTTTTGCATTTCAGCTGTAATTCTTAAAAGCTTATCATTTAATTCAGCATTTTGTTTAACTAACTTTTCATTTTGCTCTTGCCATTTATTATGATTATTATGATTTTTTTTCTTTTTAACTTTTGCTTCATTTTCAGCATTAATATTTTCTTTTTTCTCGTCCATCTTAATCCTCCTTATTTAATTGTTCATTAATATATGATAAAAGGCCAACAACTTTAGCATATTCCATTCGCTTAGGTCCAATAATAGCAATTGTCCCATCTTCACCATTACGATGGAATGTGGTTTTAATAATTGTTACATTAGGATCAAATTCATTTTCACCACCAATGTAGACATTAACACCTTCTTCATCATCACTTGCTTCAATCTTATTAATAAAATTCTCATCATCAAACTTAGAAAGAATCTTTTTAACTTCTTCAACATTACTATATTCTGGAGCATCTAATAAAAAGTTTGCCCCGCTAACATGAACATTTTCATGAACTTTGCTTGCAAAATCATGAAATGTTTTAGAAAAAATATTATAAACGGTTTCATATTGTTTAATTTTTTCAGCAATAATCGGTTTAATTTCATATTCAAGTCTTTCTGATACTTTTTTAATTGGTGTTCCAATAAGTATTTTATTAATAATATCACAAGTTTTAACAATCTCATCAATATTAATATTATTAGGCAAGTTAAATTGTTTATTTTGAACAATACCATGATCAGTACATACTAAAGCAACAATCTTATTATTAGCTAAAGGAATAATCGATACTTGTTGTAAAGTATTGTCCATTGATTTTTTTCCTAAAACAATACTTGTATAATTGGTTATTTCGCTAATTATTTCAACACATTGATTAATTGCATCAGAAAGTTGTAATTCCTGATTTTGAAAAATTGTTTGTAATTTCAATACATCTTCACCAGTTAATTCTTTAGGCTTCATTAGTTTTTCAACATAATATTTATAACCTTTTTCTGATGGAATACGACCAGAAGAGATATGATTTTTTTCTAAAAATCCTAATTCTTCTAATTTAGCCATTTCATTTCTAATTGTAGCCGATGAACATTGTAACTTTTTGCACAACGACTTACTTCCAACAGGCTTAACTGTTTTAATATAAGATTCCACAATATACTTTAATATGCTTTCTTGTCTATTGTTCATCATTTCACACTTTCTAGCACCTAATATATGCAAGTGCTAAACTAATTATACTAAAAATTTAGCACTTGTCAATATAAAATGCTAATTTTAAATAAAAAATCGAGTAGAGTAAACTTTTAAATAATTTTACATTATTTAATACTTTTCCCTCTCACACCACCGCAATGCTGTCAA
>CANQSC010000026.1 GCA_947626445.1 uncultured Bacilli bacterium | reverse complement strand
AAGCATGGATTTTGAAAACGAAATTGTTAAACTTTTAACTTTTTCCTAATTTTTTGCGATTCGATGATTTTATCCTGGATAAAAGTATGTAATTATTGCATACTTTTTTTAATTATAATATAATTTTTGTAGGTGATTTTTATGACATTTTCAACTAAATTAAAAGAAGAAATAGTTAATAATGAAAGCTCTAAAAATATTTTAATTAGTGAAT
The DNA here is from genome assembly GCA_947626445.1 of uncultured Bacilli bacterium. GTDB lineage: Bacteria > Bacillota_I > Bacilli_A > RF39 > UBA660 > Ventrenecus. The sequence continues at coordinate 13,853 of CANQSC010000026.1, read as the reverse complement.
TAACTGCTATTTTAAGATATGATGCCATTATAAACAAACAAAATATTACCCTTACTTTTGAAAATGGGGCAATAGCTAGAAGAATATATAAAAGTTTAAAAGAATTATTTAATGTTCATATCAATATAATTATTCGTAATCAAAAAAGATTAAGAGCTAAACAAATCTATATTTTAGAAATTAAAGAAAATGTCATGAATATTTTAGAAAATCTTCATATTTATCAAAATAATCGTTTTCATGCCATAAGTGAAGAAGACTTAAAATCTAAAGAACAAATTATGGGTTTTGTAAGAGGCATTTTTTTAGCCAATGGTTCAATTAATGACCCCAAAACAAGTGGTTATCATTTAGAATTTGTCTTTATGGTTAAAAGTGATGCTAATTTCTTAAATAATCTTTTACATCAAATGAATTTTCATAGTAAAGTTTTAAAAAGGAATAATCGTTATATGTGTTATTTAAAAGCTAGTGAAGAAATAAGTGACATGATTAGATTATTTGAAGCTCCAAATTGTTTATTTTATTTTGAAGATATTAGAATTTATCGTGACCATAAAAATATGCTTAATCGTTTAAATAATTGTGATATAGCTAATCAAGAAAAAAGTATTAAAACCGGTTTTAATCAATTAGAAGATATTAAGTTTTTAAAAGATAATGATTTAATTTCTTTACTTGATGAAAAAACATTAATTGTTATTAAAGCAAGAGAAGAAAATCCTGAAAGCTCTTATCAAGAATTAGCCGAAATAATTACAAATGAATATGGCTATCATATTGGTAAATCAGGAATTAATCATCACTTTATTAAAATTAAAAAATTAATAAACAATTATAAACAAAATAAATAAAAATAATATTAATTTGAATCAATATTTTTAATAATTTTTTCATTTTCTTTAAATAATTCATATCCTTTTTTTATGGCATCATTTATTGAATATTTATCAACATATTCTCTTAAAATATTAATTATTGATTTGTTATTTAGATAAGTATTATAAAAAATAGAATATGCTAATAAATCATCACTAGTATATTTTTTAAAAGTTTTATTATTAATTAATGGATCAATCATTGCTTCACTTAAATACCATGCAATATGAGGTGTATCAAATTCTTCACTATTATAATTTGGATAAATTTCTTTCCATTTTTCAAAGTAAAGAAAGTGGCATAATTCATGAATTCCTGTGGCAATTAATTTGTCTTTATTAATTCCATAATTTACATCAAAAGTACGTCCTTCAATATCTCTTGGACAAACCGGTAATAAGCCAACTCTACAGATTATTTTAGTATTTTCAGGCCATTTTATATGTAATTTATTTTCTAAATCTATCATAATATTATCATTTACTTTATCCCAAATTTGTTGATATTTTTCTATATCATTAGAATTGTTAGCCATGTTTTCTAAAATTGGCTTTACATTTTTTTCAATAATTATATATATTTCTTCAGATGACATCCCTTCAGTAATTTTATTTTTTAAATTTGGAAATAATCTTACAACAAAATCATAAAAATTTAGTGGACTATTTATACTATTTTTAGGATCAGCATACCAAACTAAATTTTCAAGATTTTCATCGATATTTAATTGTTGAAATTCAACCTTAGGTAAATTCATTTTAGCCTCCTATTTTTTATTTAATCCTTGTTATTAAATATTTTACCATCTTTTTTTATTAATGTATAGGTTGGTATTATAAAACTATCTTTATAATAGTTGACATATTTTGACATTATTTTGACATTATTTTATTTAAAAAAAGATAAAACTTGTTATACTTATACTAGAGGAGGAAAATGAATTATGGAAAAGAATAATCCCTTAGAATCAGAATATATTCTTATAATGGAATTATTAAAAAGCAAGTCACTTTCAAATAGAGCTTTAGGAAAGGCAATGTTTAATTTAAGCAAGAAAGAATCTTTCTCACCAAAGTATTGGAAAGAAAGACGGACAATCTTGAATAAATGCTATAAATTATTTTTAAATTCTATTTCTCAAGATGATGTTCGTAAAATAACTTTGTTTGATTCAAAATTAAAAGAATTAATTAATAAAGTTGAAGAAAAATCAGGATGGCGTATATATCCTAATGAAGCTATATTAGAAACTAATTTTAGCAATCAAGAATCTCCAGAAGATGCCGATAATGACACTTTTAAACTTGAAAGAGGAGAAGATGGTTACCATGTTCCTACACACGACTTTAAAAACCAATATTACCGCTATGTAGAGGAAAAAGAAGAAGAATTTTTAAAGAAATACGAAGAAGAACTATCATTAATACATAACGCATTTACTGAGAAAGAAAAAATTATGAATGAAAGAGATTTTACTATAGCTAATGATTCTATAGATCCAAATTTAGTAGAATATTTAGTAGAATATATTAGTTCTAATACTTACTACATTAAAGATACTGCTTTAGATAATAAAATGGCAAGATAAAAAGTTAATGTAGTAACTGGCAAAGAGTTAAAATTCTAAGTATAACCTAGCTTAATAACTAGGTTTTATTTATGCCTCATGAAAGTGACAAAAAAATTACAAGCAAAAAATCTTGGAATACAAGGTTTAAATTTCAATTGGCGCGATTGTAGAAGATATCTACAACTCTTTTTTAATAACAAAAATCTTCATCATCCTTTATTCTTCTAAAAAGATAGACTATTTTTAAGTTTTTACTACTAAGCCATAAATTGCAAAATAAAAAACATAAAAATATGATAATATATAAGTGAAACAAGAAGATCTTTTTAACCGATTAGATTTATACACATCTCGCTCTTTTAATGTAATTGATTTAGTCTGAATAGTTACATTTTATCCTGTGCAAAAAAAGCAAACTCTTGTCAAAAACTCAATTTGCCTTTATAATGGAAATATAGATAATTAATATTTTAAATTTTCTATAAATATAAAGAGAGGAGAGTAATTATGGATGCAACAATCCTCTTAGCTTTAGTTTTAGGTCTTGCTTTAGGCGCTGGGATAACTTTTTTAATTAAGTATATTAAAGATAAAGGTGCTGAAAATGAGGCTCGTAAATTAATTAATGAAGCCAAAAAAGAAGCTGAACAACTAAAGAAAGACCAACTTTTAGAAATAAAAGAAGAATCTCGTCAACTAAAAGAAGAAGCATTAGAAGAAGTAAAAGCAAAGAAAGATGAACTTGCTCAAACAGAAGAACGTTTACTTCAAAGAGAAACTAGTTTAGATAAAAGAGATGAAATGCTTCAAACAAGAGATAAAATGCTTGATGATAAAGACCAAAGTTTATTAGCAAAGCAAAAAGAACTACAAAGCAAAGAAGAGGAATTATCTGCAAAACTAAAAGAAGAAATTACTCGTTTAGAGCAAATTTCTAAATTTAGTAAAGAAAAAGCAAGAGATTTAATACTTAAACGAACTGAAGAAGAAATGGCTTTAGAAATGGCCGAATACATTAAAGAAAAAGAAGAAGAAGCTAAGTTAACTGCCAATGAAAAAGGCAAACAATTAATTATTGAGTCGATGCAACGTTATTGTGCAGATGTGGCTACTGAACAAACAGTAAGTACCATTAATTTGCCTAATGATGAAATGAAAGGTAGATTAATTGGTCGAGAAGGAAGAAATATTAGAACAATTGAAGCTGTTACTGGTGTAGATTTAATTATAGATGATACCCCAGAAACCATTGTCGTTTCTTCATTTGATCCATTACGAAGAGAAATTGCTAAACTGACAATTGAATCTTTAATTAAAGATGGTCGAATTCATCCATCAAGAATTGAAGAAATTTATGACCGGGTAAGTAAAGATATGAATAGTCGAATTATGGAACTTGGAAATGAAGCTTGCTTTAAATTAGGAATCAGTAAAGTTGATTCTGAATTAGTAAGATTAATTGGTAAGTTAAATTTTAGAACAAGTTATGGTCAAAATGCTTTACAACATTCAATTGAAGTTGGTGAACTATGTGGCCTAATGGCTTCCGAATTAGGAGAAAATGTTGTTCTTGCTAAAAGAGCCGGACTACTTCATGATATTGGTAAATCAATTGATTTTGAAGTTGAAGGAAGTCATGTTGATATTGGCTTAGATATTGCTAAAAAACATAAAGAAGATGAAATTGTTTTAAATGCGATTGCTTCTCATCATGGTGATTGTGAAGCAACAAGTATTATTTCTTACTTAGTTCACATTGCTGATACCTTATCAGCTACTAGACCTGGTGCAAGAAATGATTCTTTAGATAACTACATTAAACGTTTAGAAGAACTAGAAGAAATAGGAAATTCATTTGAAGGCGTTGAAAAAACTTATGCAATGCAAGCCGGAAGAGAAGTAAGAGTAATGGTTAACCCAGAAGAAGTAACTGACCAAGCATCTTACAAAATTGCTAGAGATATGAAAGAAAAAATTGAAAAAGAAATGCAATATCCTGGCACTATAAAAATCGTTGTAATACGTGAATCTCGTGCTCAAGAAGAAGCTAAATAGTTTCTTCTTTTCTTTTGGTTTAATCTTTGCTAAAATTATGATAAGAAAAAAGAGGGTAAGAAAATGAAGTCAAATAAAAAAAATACCTTTTATTATTTAAAAAAACATATAAATATGCTAAAGAAGAAAAAAAGTGTTTATTTTACTTTTTGTTTTTTTGCATTATAATGTGTATTATTGATGTTATACTGCCATTAATAGCCGCTAAAGAAATAATTGCTTTAACAAGTAAAATTTGGGATCAATTATTTTTAATGATTTTAGCAACTTTAGGTGTTGAACTTATTGGTAACATTGTTCGTTTTGCCTCTTCAAAATATAGCTTAAGATATTATTATGCGGTTAAAAAAAATATTCAAAGTGATATTGCTAAAGAAACATTAAAAATAGAAACAGCAACATTAAATCAAAATTCTAGTGGAGTTTTTATTGAAAGAATAACTAGTGATACAAATACTTTGGCGGATATTTTTAATTTGATGGTTGATGATGGTACTTATTTGATAACATCGATTGGAATATTTATTAGTATTTTCTTTTTAAATAAGTTAATATTTGTTTTATATTTATTATTTGTTATCATTTTATTTATTCTACAAAACCGCTCTGGTAATAAAATAGCTGAGAAAAGAAAAATTGAAAAGAAAAATGATGATATTTCTTCAGGATTTATTAGTGAATTAGTAAGAGGCGTCAAAGATATCAAAATTTTAAATGCTGAAAATTCTTTTTTAAATCGGGCTTCACAAGTTATAGATGAAAGAAATATAGCTTTCTATGACACCCGTTATACAAGATATTTATATTATTTTATTAATGAGAGTATTAAAGGTTTTCTAGATTTTTTAATTATGATGATTGGTTTATATTCCATTTTAAATGGTGAACTTGCTGTAGCAACGATGATTATAATTTTAAATTATAGAAGAAACATAATTAATATTTCCAATTTAACTGAAACTTTTATTGATACAATTAAATCATTTTCCCTTGCTGCCGAAAGAATATTTGATGTAATAGATGGCAATAATTATCCCAAAGAAACATTTGGCAATCAAGTGTTAAAAAAAGCTACTGGTCAAATTGAATTTAAAAATGTCTCTTTTCATTATGACGATAATGAAGAAGTATTAAAAAATGTTAGTTTTAAAATTAAACCAAATGAAACAGTTTCTTTTGTTGGCAAAAGTGGGTCAGGTAAAACAACTATCTTTAATTTAATTGCTAAATTATATGAAACAGATGAAGGAACAATCTTACTTGATGGTATTCCTATTAATAATCTTTCTAAAGATTCCATAAGAGGTAATTTATCAATTATAAGTCAAAATCCTTATATTTTTAACATGAGTATACGTGATAATTTAAAAATTATTAAAGAAGATTTAACCGAAGAAGAGATGATTGAAGCTTGTAAAATGGCTTGTTTGCACGATTTTATCATGTCGCTTAAAGATGGTTATGATACCATTGTTGGTGAAAGTGGCATTACTTTATCAGGCGGACAAAGACAACGACTTGCCATAGCAAGAGCCTTAGTTTTAAAAACCGAATTGATTTTATTTGATGAAGCAACTAGTGCATTAGATAATGAAACTCAAAAAGAAATTCAAAAGTCTATTGCTAATATGCAAGGAGAATATACCATTTTAATTATTGCTCATCGCTTATCAACTGTTATCAACAGTGACCGTTTAATTTTAATAGATAATGGTGAAGTTAAAGGAATAGGTACTCATGAAGAACTTTTAAAATCTAACAAAATTTATAAAAAATTATATGAATTAGAGTTAAAAAGTGACAAGTAACTTTACGTTAAATTGCTAAATAGTTTTACATTTGTTAAACTTATAATAGATGGTATTTAGTTACCTACAGGTAATATAAATTGTTTTGATCTTAATCAAGTCAAATAAATAGGAAGTGAAATAGTGATAAGTAAAGAAAAATGTCTAAAAAAATTAGAAACTAAATATCAAGATTTAGATGCCTTAAAGAAAATGCAAGAACAACTTAATAATTATTTTTTAGCTATAGAAAATTATAAATTAGAAAAAAATAATTATCAAATTAATGATATAGTTATTTTAAAAAAAGGAACATTAATGCATGGAACATTTAAAAAAGGTTTTGAGTTACAAGATATAAAAGAAAATGGACTACTTGCTAGTGTTTTAATAAATGAAAGGCAATCAAAATATCCAAGTGCAGTTGGAGTTTGGAATTTAAAGTGGGATATATCTTTAAAAGATTATATTAATTTTTATAGTGGTGGAACTATAGAAATGTTAAGTATGAAAGGTGAAAGAAAAACTAAAGTTATTCCATATAATGAAATGAAAAATATAATTGAAGAAATAAGTCATGATGATTTTGTTTTTAGATGGAATATTGAACAAACTAAAGAAGCAAGATTTATGCCTAGTCTAGTTCAAAATAAAGTTCAAATTGCTTTTATAATTAATGGTAATAATGTATATATAGAAAATTTAAAAAAAGGTGACATTTTAAATCAAAATTATTTTGATGATAATATTGTTAGAAGCTTTGTAAATAAAGATTATTATGAACAATTTATTAAAGATCGTCAAAATAAAGATGATTTTTTCACAGATAGAGAAAGTGCAATTCTTTTTGGTATACCACCATGTTTTATTGAAGGTATATTAGTAGGTAAAGAATATGAAAAAGATAAAAATACTTTAAAAGAGATTAAAAAAATATTTCCAGAATGTTATATATGTAATTTAGATGGATTAGTAATTATGACATAAATTTGAGTTAAATATAAATTTTAGGATTAATAAAGGAGATAGTTATGACTTTTAAAGAATTTAAAAATGAATATAAACAATTACAAACGGAAAGTGAACGAAAAGACTTTATCAAAAAAAGATTAAATTATTTATTAGAGAATAATAAAGGTCCTACTCAAATAGGAATTGGTTGTTGTGGGTCTTATAATGGTTTTATAACTCCTAATACATCTGTTAGGTCTAATGAACTTAAATTTTTTCAAGGTTTAAAAATGGATGATATGGATATTTATGAAAATTTATTAAATTATGTTGATAATGATTTAGATAGATATATGTATGGCGAGCCAATTACAATTTATTATATTCAAAGTTTTATATGGAATTATTTTGGCTATAATGGTGGTTCAGTATTTCAAAGAATTGAACTTTATGATAATGATGAGGCAATATCTATAAAAGAGTTTAATAAAAATAATCTTGCTACTTGTTCTGAAAGAAGTGCAATGGTTCAAAATTTATTGAAGTTTTTAGGCTTTGATTCGGAAATTGTTTTTGGTAAATTAAATGATAAAGAACTTCATGCGTACATTATTTTTAAACCTGAAAATAGTAAAATAAGAATTCTTTATGACCCAATGAATCCTGTCGAGTATACTATAGATGGTCAAAAAAAATATTGTCCCAGTGTTTGCTAAAATGAGCGAAGAACAATATTTAGATTTAAAAAATGGTAAAGAATATGTATTCAATTATGATTTAGTAAAAAAATTGTTTATTAAAGATAATGAATATGTAGAACAAGAAAGAAAATATCTTAGTGATGAAATTAAATATAAAAATCTTCAAGAAAAAGAATTTTTAAATCAAAAAAAGAATTTATTAACTGTACAAAAAGAAAAATTAAATATGAAAAGATAATTCCTATATACTTTACATATGTATTATTTAAATTAATGATTTTCAATATTAAAGTTGATATAATGAATTTAGAAAGAAGGATGGTTATGGAATGGAAATATGTTGTATCTACAACTAAAGAAAATATTATGAAAGTGGAAGAAAAAATAGGTTATACTTTTCCTAATGATTTCAAAGAGTGTGTTTTAAAAAATAATTATGGAACGCCAGAAAATTGTACTTTCTATCTACCTAATGGTGAGCAAAAAGTATTTGGGTCACTATTATCATTTAATAGTGAAGATAAAGAATATATTATCGATTTTAATGAAGTAAAAAGTGATTTTGTTAATATAGCTTTAGACCCTTTTGGTAATTATATTGCCTATGAAAAAAATTCTAATGAAATTGTTTATATAAATCATGAAACAAATGAAGTTAGTAATATTGCTAAAAGTTGGAAATCATTTGAAGAAACATTTGAATAGGTAGAATATATGAAAATGATGTTAGATATTGAAAAAGATAACAATAGAGAATCTCAATATAATGATAATTTAAAATTTAACTATCATACACATAGTTACCGTTCAGGTCATAGTGATTATATGTCTGATGAAGAAATGCTTTTAGAAGCTAGAAATGCAGGCTTTACATCATTAGGTTTTAGTGAGCATATTCCTTTTACTTCTTATGAAATACCACAAGAGGGTATTCAAATGTTGCCTAGTGAAGTAGATGATTATTTAACATCAATTAATAAATTAAAAAATAAATATCAAGATATGACAATATTATCTGGATTTGAAGTAGAATATGATCCAATGAAAGAACAATTTTTAGGACAAATGCGTAGTAAAGTTGATTATATGATATTGGGGCAGCATTTTATTAAAAATGGTTTAGAAAATATTTTGCAAACTGATAATCCTAATTATCCAATTGCTTATGCAAATATGGTCGTTAAAGCACTTGATAGTGGTTTATTTGATATAGTTGCTCATCCTGATATTTTTATGAAATATCGTGATACAGTGGTTGGCGAAGAAAATAAACAAGTATTTTTAGAAAACAGTATTTTGGCAAGTCAAATTATTTGCGAAAAAGCAAGTGAAATGGGAATTCCTCTTGAAATAAATTTAGGTGGAATTGAAAAAAATGATATTTTGTCTGATGGGGAATTAAGCTATCCTCATTCTAGCTTTTGGCAAGTTGCCAGTGAAACTGATGGCTTAAAAGTATTATATGGTGTTGATGCTCATCATTTAAAATCTTTTAAAATTGTTAATGAAAATATTGAAAAAGCTAGTAATATTGCTGATTTAGTTAAAGATAAAATAATTAAAGAAGATTATAATCCTATTGTTGCTAGAGAAAAGAACGAAAGATTACAAGAAGCATTAATAAATGGACAAAAAAAGGCTTTAACTTATGAAACTAATGTTGTTAATGGGTTATTAAAAAAGGTTTCTAATAATATGCCCGATAACTTAAATGAAGAACTTATTGCTAGTGAAATGATAACTTCATTAGAAAGTCTAGGAAAACAGTATGAAAATTATGCTTTAACGGAAAATAAAAATCGAATGGCTAATATAAATGAAAAAAGTACAAGACTATATGTTGAAAGAAAAAAATTAGCGATAGTTGATACTAAAAATGCTTTATCAAACGAAGAATCTTTAATTGCTAATACTAAAGAAAGTATAATTAATGCTATAGATAATGGTTGTAAGACTAAAGAAGAAATTACTAATACTGTAACCCAAATTACTGAATATAATACAACCAAGAATGAAGAACATCAAAGAGAAATAGAAAATCGTTTAAATGTTCTTTTAAAAGGTGAAACAAGAGCTTTAAAAAAAGATGATAATAAAAGTGGTTATGTAAATGTTATTATTATTTTAATAGCAATATCTTTCTTGATTATAGGTGTAGCATTTATTTCATGGAAGGTGGTAAGTTAAAATGGAAAATTATATTATTATTCCTGATTTTTCTTTAGCAGTAGCAATAAGAAATGAATTAAAAAGACTAAAAATAGAAGCTAAATATAATGGAGTAGCTAATTTTCAAAAATTTTCATTAAATGATTTAGCTAAAATTGAAAAATTGGAACTTACTAATGGTGGAATACAAGATATATCAGCATTAAAATATTGTAGTAATATAAAAGAATTAATTATCGAATCAAAAAATGCTAAAATGTTAGATACTAAATTTTCTGATGATGCAATTTTTAATTATAATAGTAAACAACAAAAAATTACTGATTTTTCCGTTATAAATGAATTAAAAACATTAGAAAATTTAACTATTAAATATGATAATAATTTGGAAAATTTAAATTTAAAAGATATGCCTAATTTATCTTCTTTAACCTTAGTAGGTAATTCTAAACTAAAAGAAATAAGTGGTATTTCTGATTTAAAACTTTCAGAAATACAAACCGTTAATAATTCTTTATTGCAAGGTTTTGATTTAACCAAAATGATAGATAATGGTTTAAATAATATTCAATTAGATTTTGATTTATATCCTCAAATTAAAAAAATAAATCCTAAAATAGATGAAATAATACATGAGGGAGTAAATAATGGTTTAACTTGTATTTGGGAAGAAAACATTAGTAACATAACAGTCAATAAAATAAAAATTCCTGAAATGAAAAAAATGAATGATAAATTTGAAGAAGTAAAGAAAGAAATTTTAAATTCTAATTATCAAGATATAGAAAAAGTAATGGCAATTTATTTGTATATAATTAATAATGTTAGTTATGATTGGGATTCATTAAATGCAGCCAAAAAAAATGAAAATAATGATGCAATGAAAAAAGCTAGAGAAAATTTAAGGATGCCAGTTAATGATTTTTTAAATAGAAGACAATCTAGTTATAATGCTATATTAGAAGGTAAGTCTGTTTGTGAGGGATATTCTAATATGATGCATTATTTTCTTAAATCAGTTGGAATTGATTCAAGCACTTTAAGTTGTAATATGGGTGATGGTATTAGTGTTGTAGGTAGAAATAGTAATCATTCAGTAATTAAAGTTTTAATAAATGGTAATTGGTATTATTTTGATCCAACTAATGATTCAGTCAAAAAAGGCTTAGAATATTTTTATCAAACTAAAGAAGAATTTTCCGAAAATCATGCTTTAAGTATAACCGAAAATGATGTTATTAGTCCTAAAAATAAAGAATATACGGATAATGAGCTTATTGATATTTCAAAAAAAGTCCAATTAGATAAAAAATTAGGTATAAATATTTTAGAAAATAATTTAGAAAAAGTTAAAAATGAAAGCAAAAATATTAGCGATAAAGAATATTTAAATAATGCCAATAAAGAATTAGAAGTGTTGCAACGAGAATATGGTGTATATGCCAAACAAATTGAAGAATTAATGCAAACTAATTATAATCAAAGTGATCTAAATGATTTATTAAAAAGAAGAGATGAAGTAGAGGCACGTATCACTTTTGTTAATCGTAAAATTAATGTTACTAAAGATAAAATAGAAGAAAAATTAAAAAATGAACATCAAGGAATTATTTATCAAATTGAAAATTTACTAGGAGTAGAAATAACTCCTATAAAAAGTTTTGAAGTTGCTAATGAAAGTAATATTCCAAAACAAGTATATAAAGATTATGATACTTTAACAAATGAGTATAAAACACTTTTAGAAAAATTACAAAATGAAAGAGATAAAGGTTCAATAGATTTTAACACTTATCGTATTATGCACAATGAATTACAAAAAGAATATGAAAAAATGTATCAAAGTGCTCCAAGAACAAAAAAAGAAGAACAAAATGATAATGTTTCAAAAAATAAACTTGACGAAAGTGAATTTGAAAAACAATTTGATAAAAAATATGATAGACCAACTACCCAAAAAGATTCTAAAAAAGAATTAGAAGAAGAAAAAAGAGAATTGAGAAGAAAAAAATTCTATGAAAAAGTCAACAATTTAGGTTTAAATGATAATGATATGGATTTAGAAAAATTATTTTTGGAACAAGAAATTATAAGACAACACATAGAACAGTCTGAACAATTTAGCCAAAATTTAGTGATGTGAAAATATTGCTTACAAACCTAAATAAATCAGAAAAACTGTTAAATGAAAGGGATAATTTATTAAGATTAATGGAAGTAAATATGTTAGAAAAAAGAATAATTATTAATAATGAAAAAGACTATAATAAATTTATTAAGAGGCTTTATTTATATCGAAGCTTCTTATTTAAAAATGTTTATTTTAAGTTAATAAATAATTATTCTAATGAATATATTTTACCTATTATTAATGCTTTAAATATAAAAATGCGAAAACCAAGAATTAAATATATTTATGATACTTCTTGTCAAATAATAGATGATAAATATAAAGGAATTAATATTTGTGGTTTTAAAAATAATAAATGTTATGCTCAGTTAAATAATAATTATTGTAATGGCTGTTGCCGTAAATGCAAATATCAAACAAATCATGGTTGTCCAACTAAAAACTTAGCTTGTAAATTATTTAATTGTAGTGAAGTTACCAAAAGATATGATGTAATAACTTATAAAGAATTAAAACTATTAAAAGTTTTAAGTATAAAAAATCAATTTATTGTTAAATCAGATTATTTTTCAAAAGAAGAAGATGTTTTAAAAGATTTATATTCTTATTCTATAATTTATTCAACAATTAGAATTATTATTCGTTTAATAAAAAAATAACTAACCTTTTTTAAATATATAACACTTTATATATGAAGGAGGTAAAAAAATGAAATTGCTTAAAAAAGATTATAATGCCTATATTAAAAGAAATGAATTAAAAAATTATTTAAAAAATGGTCAAATATCTTATTTTGAAATATTAGATGATAATAATAATTATTTAGATAATTTTGTTGTATATGATAATCAAAATAATTGGTTAGCAATTAATATTCATGATAAAATATCCATAATTGATAATAAAAATTTAATTGAATTTATATTAAGAGAATTAAAAAAATATTATGATTATGTCATATTAATAATTTCTGAAGAATTTAAAGATCGAATTAAAAAAGCTAAAAAATTAGGTTTTAAAGAAATACAAAAAGAAAAGCAGGGAAAATTTAACTATCTTAAATTAAAAAAAGAATTGTGGTGATGTTGTGAACGATATTTATGATAAATATTATTATCAAATTTATAATTGGTCTTTAAAAAAGACTAATAATAAAGAAGATGCCGAAGATTTAACTAATAATGTTTTTTTAGCAATTTTTAGTTATTTTAATAAAAATATTAAAGTTGATAAATTAGAAAATTTAATATGGAAGATTGCTTATAATATTTGGTGTCATAAAGCTAAAAGTTATGTTAAAGAAAAAGGACAAACAAATCTTATTGATAATGTAGGTTATGAAGATACTACTCTAGATAAAATAATCTATAAAGAAATTATTAATAATTTAGATAATATAGGTTTAACTTTAAAAGAACAAAATATTTTTAAAATGTATTATCTTAAAGATTTAAGCATCAAAGAAATTAGTGAAAAATTAAATACTACTGAAAGTAATGTTAAATATTTTTTATTTAAAGCTAGGAAAAAAATAAAGACATCTGGTAATATGTCAAGATAAAATTTAGCAGATATTTAAATAATTTACTGCTATATCAAATAAATTATTC